>CADCQX010000374.1 GCA_902803695.1 Oscillospiraceae bacterium | reverse complement strand
GAGGATGAACAAATATGAAAAGATTGAAAATATATGAATTATCCCTGTATGACAATCTTCTTCGTAACATTGTCCTGTTCGTATGCAGTTGTATATTTGCAATGAGTCTTTCATCTGTTTTATATGACAGTTCCGAAAATAGAGAGATACTGAGGATGACAAAAAGTTCTTTTATGAGCGACATTCTCTATGTCTTAAACGAATCTGATTCAGATGAGGCATTAATAGGCTTTGAAACCCAATTGGATTCTTTGCCTTATGTTGAAGTGGTATATAACACAAACGTCAAGTTAGCGTTTGACTATAAAACAAACTGCTCCTTTGATATAGACATGTGGGATATAGGTTTGAAATCAGGTCAAACTATTTCCTTAACAAAAGGTCGAATGCCGGAAAAAGCAAACGAGATTGTTTTGAGCGAAGAGCTCTCTAAAACATACAGATTAGGACAGGATATAGCCTTAGAATTAACATCTTTTGAAGATGAAGCCAATTTCGACAATTGGGAGACTGATAATGTCACCGTTAAAGTTGTGGGCTTCTTCCCGTCGGATGCTGTTCTTCCCAAAAACTATCTCACCGCCCAATACATGTATGCAACAGCCGCAGATCTTTTTGGACCTTCAAACAACAAACTAACCGCATATGTCTGTGGTTTGGAAAATAATAATGGAGATATCCTGGACTTCAGCTTCGATACTCATAGTCCTCACTTAGCAAGTCTTGTACATATTGTTGATGGTACGGAAGCTGAGAGTGTGAAAAAGCAACTCAAAACTGATTTAAGAGAATACACGATACAGATATATACATCAAAGGAATTGCGTGATAACTTTCTTCTATCAAACAGAAATACCATGTTGCGCTTTATTTCAAAAGTTCTCATCTCCTTGACCGTAACTGTTATTTCCTTTTTTTCTTATGTGTTTTTGGAATTGATAAAAAAATCAAGGGAAATGACCATATACTATTTGTTTGGCATGTCTTGGAGAGAGATATTAATAATGAATGCACTAACTCTGTTTCCAGGTATCGCTTTTGGAAACATAGCAGGCTGTGTGTTTGAATATTACCGAAGATCACATTTGCTCTATACAACCCAATTTCATTTTTCTTATCCTATACTATGCCTTCTAATTAACATAATCGTTCTTATCATTATCATCATACCGCTATATATAAAATTTTCTATGGATAATCCAATCGAAACGTTAGTGAGGAACCCACAATGACTTCTCTTCTGAAAATCTCAAATGTGTACAAGGAATACAAGATCAAAAAGGATCTGCCTGTAAAGGCAGTAAATGGTATATCTCTTGATGTGAACTCAGGAGAATTCATAGCAATATGCGGAGTTTCAGGCTCAGGTAAATCAACCCTGTTACACCTTATTGGAGGGGTATTCAAACCGGATTCCGGAGATATTAATGTGACTGATAAAGACGGAACTGTATACCATGTTGAAAAGATGAATCATCAAGATGCAGCCCTATATCGCAACAAAATCACAGGGTACGTTTTGCAGGATTTCGGACTTATACCATATAGAAGCGTAAAAGAAAATGTTGCTGTCCCTCTATACATAAATGGAGAATCAAGTCGAAACATTGAAAAGAAGGTCAATGATGCTCTTCAAAAAGTTGGCGTTTTGGAATTAGGAAAGCGCCCTATCTCCAAATTGTCAGGTGGACAAAAGCAACGAGTAGCCATTGCAAGGGCCTTGATAAATGATCCGCTGATAATCTTAGCGGACGAACCAACTGGAGCATTAGATTCAGAAACGAAAAGAGATATCCTTCTTTTGTTCAGAAAACTGGCTGACAGCGGAAAGACAATCATAATGGTAACTCATGACACTGAAGCAGCAAAATTGTGCGATAGGATCATCAACATAAAAGATGGCAAGATAGAATGAAAGATCGCGGATTAAAACTCATCCGCGACCTTTGTGATCTTATTAAGTATATCGTCTCCTCTGCCGTCAGGATCTTCATAGAAACTTCTTATCAGATCCAACAGTTCCTCCGTCTTCTGAGGGCTTACCTTCTCCAGCTGCTCCCACTCCGGGCGCGACAGAACACGATCAGCATCGTTCTGCTTCATGAGTTCCTTCAGATTGACCGCATGCATCGAACAAAGAACATATCTTATGATGAGCTGCGGGTTGTCTTTGTCCGTCTTTTGAAGTTCTATGACCTTCGGCTTGGCGGCCGCAAACTGCTTCATTCCGATCATCTCATCCACATCTGCGATGGTGAAGTCAGTCTCGATCCTTTCCAGCGGCTCTTCCCAATCACATCCGGTACATTTCATAAAGCCCGTGCTCCTCTCGTAACGGAGCTTACCTCCGCACTTTGGACACAACTTCTCCTTCGGGATCAGGAAGATGGATTCAATGATCTTATCCGCCTCTTCCGAATCGTCCCAGACAACTCTTTCAACTTTTCTGACGTCCTTGATCCTGTTGTCCAAATGCGCATCGAGAACATCTCTTTTGCGCTTTGCATCCTTGATCTCCTGAGCCTCCTCAACGGTCCTGCTGCCCAGAAATTCCGAGTCATAAGTCATATTCTTATTCGGTACGTATCTTGTTCCGAACAGGTCATCATTAACCGCAAAGAAAGCACTTATGTCTGCCAGGATCGGGTTCGTCGAAGTCTTGTTGTTCGCCTGGATTCCCGTCGGTTTATCACCTTCTCTGTGGAACGTATCCTTAATGTTCTGCTTCGTGTCATTTACTTCCAGTGACTGGTTGATGATCTGCCTTACTAGCATCACAAAAGTCTTCTTTGTATCCGAGATCCCGTTATAAATCGGAACCCAGTTCGGGTCGTCCTTTATCTGCTCCAGCTTGCGCGGATTTTTTCTGTTCGCCGACACATAATCCGTAATGCTGTTCGTGAGGTAAAAACATCTCATCTTGTTATAGTAATGTCTCGGGTTCTCCGGCTCCCTTTTCAGAAGCTCGTCATTGATCGACTGCGCTGCCTTGTATCGTCCCCAGCTGATCAATTGATCAACCGACTCCACACACACATCAAGATCTTCTTCATCCGACGCCACCGTATGTCCGCAGAAAGCACACTCCAACATCTTCTTGACCAAGCTGTAGCGCATTATTCCGCCGCATCTTTTGCACACCTTCTGCTCCATCATTCGCCTCCGATCCTAAGCCTGTTCTCGATCTTCCTGATCTTGTCCAAAAGCTCGTTCTGCTTCTCCTCCGCTGCCTTGTACTTTTCAATATCAGCCCTGAGTTTCTGCTCTTCCTT
>CADCQX010000373.1 GCA_902803695.1 Oscillospiraceae bacterium | reverse complement strand
TCCGATTTATACGTATCTAAAGGAGAAAAGTGCATATGAAAAATGAATATAAAAGTCACCTAATTCATTTGGGCAAAGTTGTTAAACAAGAAAGAAAAAAGAGAAAGATGACTCAAACAGAATTCTATGAATTCTTATTCCCTGACAATGATGAGGAAGAATTGAATGTAAAGAAGAAAATGAATTATATTGAAAACGCAAAGTGGGTTGAAGTGAAATATGAATTGCTTTTGGCATTGAATGAAAAATGTGAGCTAAGTATGGATTATTTGTTAGGATTTGAAAACAAATATCCCAATCACGATAATAAATTCGCATGCCTATATACAGGTCTTTCAGTTGAAACGATTAATCTACTTCACAGGTTAAGTAAAGCCAAAAACGCCGATATTCCGCCTCTTTCTTCTCATATGGATGAACAGCAAAGGAAAAAAAGATGTCAAATTTTTAGTGAGAAAATGGAGGCGGACTGGATTTTGAAAATATCAGATTTGCTATTCTTCGAGGGAAAGGATAAAAAAGGAAGGGAATTATCTAATCTAAAGTTGCTTTTTGATCTATACATGATAAGTGTTTCAAAGCCAGAAAGACTATTCGGGCTTCCTATAGGAACGGTGAATAAGGATGATGATTGTATAGATATATCATATAAAAACAAGGAATTATATTTTGATAGTCTGTTATTATCTGATTCGTTTGATGTAACTCATTCGTTGGATATAGAAGAGGTTTATCAACAGATATGGAGAAACAGATTAGAGCGAGATCTAGAAGAGTTTATTGCTGAGGTTAGAGCTTTAAGTGATAATAAAATAAACAGTGAAAAATTAATCCCTGACCATAAACCTTTAGATTTATTTGGATTGGACGACTAAGGGATTGATGCGACGAGGAGGATTATGAGTATAGAAACTGCAGGAATGATCTGTGATATTTGTTCTTGGATTATATGTATCTCCCTATTGGTGGCGATACCTTCATTCTTTGCGATATTTATAGTGCATGTCGTGAAAAGGGAGAAAAGGAAGATTCCGCTGATCATCATGATAGTCGCTGCGTGTGTCTTTTTAGTAGCCCTTATCGTTGGTATGTACACATTTAACTACGTCAGATATGATTCATATCGCAGCACATCAATAATTTATAAATTTGAAGAATCCTGAAAGATCGTATAGTCCCTGTTGAAAAATTTCCTGATGTCTTTATCCGGTAAACCCATGTGAAAATGTCGGGTATTTTGATGTAATCCGTCACTTCTTTTCCCTCTCGAAAATACGTTACGATAAAACCATGAGAAAACATAAGGGGACAGGGCTCATGAATTATAAAAAGATCAGTGTAACATTGTTACTTTGCTTGCTATTAGCGGGTTGTGGGGTTTCAACTCCTCAAGAAGAAACATCAGCAACAACATCAGAAACTGTACTCACGCCGGCCGAAACAGCGGCGACAGAAGTCTATGTTCCGGGTGGTGAAGGCTCATATATCCAGATGGATCACGGAATCGGAACAGATGTTCAGGATCAGGGTTACACACCTCTTTGCTGGGCTTATGCAACCAAAGATATCTTAAGGATCGCATATCAGATCAACACCGGAAATGATCTGGATATCACTGTACCTGAGATCCAGGAGATAGCATATGGCAATAGTAAAGAAGAGGGAATTAAGGTTAGTGAAGACCGTTCGGTAAATGATATCGCAGGCGGAGCGGATATTTATGTTCTCTGGACTCTGGCTAATGGATATAACGGTTATACCGTAGTAGAGAATCCGTGTATTATCGACAGTTACACAGACGATACCGGTTCCTACTCGTATACTGCTGCTTCTGTTGAACAGATTCAGGAAATGCTCAGGAACAAGGGGGCTCTGCCGGTTTATATCAAGGGCGACGGCGGAATCCTTCTCTATAACGATTACTGTCTCATGAATGATGATTCGTTCTGGAACGGCGATGAACAGCTTCCTATCGGTGAGGATTATATCGGTCACGAAGCCCTGATAGTCGGCTGGGACGATAATTTTCCAAAGGAGTATTTCGGTCAATACGGAAGGAGAACTCCGACTACGGACGGTGCATGGCTCTACAAGGATTCTGCAGGAACCACCTGGGGTAACGAAGGTTATGCATGGCTTTCATATGAATCGGGGTTCCTGGTTAACGGATATATGGTCGTATCTGAGAAGTATTCGGAAGTCTTAAGCTACGATAACGGTGCTCTGTGCGGCATTAAGACAGGTGACAAGACCACAGCAGCCAATGTTTTCCATCATGAAGGAAAGCTTGCTGCAGTCGGAACTTATGTGGGTGTAACAGACGAGTTTGATGAAGACGGCGTATACGGCATGCAGGACGAGGATCATTCAATAACCATCGAGATCC
>CADCQX010000372.1 GCA_902803695.1 Oscillospiraceae bacterium | reverse complement strand
GTAAGTAAGGAACAAGAAGAAGAAAGTAAGGCTGAGACAATAGAAAATAGAGATAATATTAAGGATTCCGAGATTTGTTGTATTGAACCTCTGCATAGGATCAAGCCAACTGAACGCATTAACGATCGAATCACTCACCTTATAAAGCGTGTTGGTAGAAGGGTTACCAAAAAGACCCATGACAGACATAACTGCTGATGAAACAAAAGATCCGATCGTCGGCAAAAGCTGTATCAAAAGGATGAATACAAATGAAACGATAGCAGAAATGATCTGACTCTCTGAGAAAGATGACGCAAAAATACCTATAGATACATACAGGAAGACCAGGCAGAAGAATATCAGTGATGCAGACAATACTGAAACATTGATTACTCCGCCATAGAACTTAGTAACGATCATCAAAACGATAACGATCAGATAAAGAACGCCGAAAAGGGCTACAGCAGCCAAAAACTTACCAAAGACAACGTAAACGAGCTTGATCGGAGAAGTATAGTATATAACGTCTGTACCTCTTCTTTTATCTTCGGAAAGAAGTCCCATGGTAACGATCGGGATAAGGATAATGAAAAAACTGCAAAGACTCATGATGATACTCGGCATATCAATGTAAGCCTTGGAAAACTTAGCTGAATAACTGAATCCGGCAAGGAATGAGAATATAGCTAAAGCGATATAACCGACCGGGGATTTGAAATATGAAATAAATTCTCTTTTAAAAATCGCAAACATAATAATTCCTCCCTTATACTTCCTTCGTGATACTTAAGAACACGTCTTCGAGAGAAGCATCAAGAGATCTCATCTCAATGATAGGACAATTGATCTTAGTCATAGTATAGAAAACATTAGTTCTTACATCATTATCATTTGTAACTGTAAGTTCTACCTGGCCGATTCCTTCAACCTTTGATTCTCTGATAAAGACATTGCTGATTCCAGGGATAGCTCTAAGAGTGTTACTTACAAGCTTGGAATCACCCCTGAAAGCAACCAGAAGCTTGGAATTCTTATCAAGTTTGCTGGAAATACCATCTAAAGTATCAATAGCAGCAACCTTTCCCTTATTAATGATAACTACTCGGTCGCAAACTGCCTGAATCTCAGAAAGGATATGAGAGCTGATAATAATAGTATGATTCTTAGCAAGTAATCTGATAAGCTTACGGATCTCACGGATCTGACTAGGATCAAGACCTACTGTAGGTTCATCAAGGATCAATATCTCAGGATTGCCGACCATAGCCTGTGCGATACCTACACGCTGCTTATAACCCTTGGAAAGGTTCTTGATAAGTCTGTCAGCCACATCAACGATCTTAACAAGTGACATGATCTGAGCAAGATGCGATGATCTGTCCTTGCGATTCACGCCTTTGATATCACACATGAAATTCAGATACTCGATAACAGTCATATCCAAATAAAGCGGTGGCAACTCAGGAAGATAACCGATAGACTTCTTAGCAAGTTCCGGTTCCTCCAAGATATCATGCCCATTTATAACAACACTACCGGAAGAAGAAGACAGATATCCGGTAATGATATTCATCGTAGTTGACTTACCGGCACCATTAGGTCCGAGAAATCCCAATACCTCACCTTTATTAACGGTAAAAGATATTCCGTTAACTGCTACTTTCTTTCCGTAACGCTTAACAAGATTCTTTATCTCAATCATTATTTGCCCTCCAGATTAAAGACATTCGTATATTATAATATAAAACCTCAACAATTAAAAATTCTTGTTATCTGCATTTAAATATAAAAACCTTGGTTCCATCTCCCTTATAACCGTAGATCGTATCAAAGCCGTCATCTTTTGAATAATAAAGATCTACCTTCTCGCCGCTTAAGACCTCCGCATGATAGTTTATGTCAAATTTCTTGACCGAACGAAGATCAACTCCAAGCTTGAAAAGTGCGTCATATGCCCAAGCAATGTATCTTGTATTATTCACATGGTCGTTATGATCCAATTCGGAATAGTCTGCAAACTTAGTTATGACCGGATCACCCGGAGATGTATCATCGCTCGGGAATCTCAACTTAGGAGCACTGTAATCAAAAGCCAATCTGTCCCACTGAGGTTCAAGTATCTTACCCTCAGACTTATCCTTAAACACAGCTTCGACCTGATTAGGTCTTACAGGACCATGATTATCATCATTTGCTACGATCCACTCCGAGCTGGCTCTTCCAATCTCTTTATTCTCTTTATCGAAAACAGCATAATCCCTGCGCCAAAAGACACCTCTGGCACCGCAGCCCCAGGTCCTGATCTTGAAATCCTCTTTCCAAGCCGGGAATCTGTCCATTTCGACAGACATTCTGAGTATTATCCAACAGAATCCGTTTTCCTTAAGCGACGGGGTATCCATTCCATAATCAAATACACCATCTTCAGCAACTTCCTGAAAATCACCGGTTAAGACCGACGGAAAGATCAGATCATCACGTGAACACTCATGGCATTCAACCTTAAATTCTCTTTCAGCAAAATTCGGAAAACTCATTCTTCATCATCCTTCTTTTCAACAATTCTCATAAAATGAGTATTTCTCGGATTATATCTTCTAAATGCCTTATACATTTTCTCCTGAAATTCAAAGATAACGATATACTTAACACCATCTGATTCGACAAAACAGTACCAGTTGGAGTCAGTCCTCTCGAAATCCTTGTATCTTGTAGCGTTAAGGTGCAAGGATGCTTCCTTGTAGTCACTGTCAAAATTATCCCCTGTAACAGGAGCGATCCTCTTGCATTCCTTCAGTTCAAAATCAGCAAGAAGCTCTCTTTTAGTCTCACCAAGGATCCTGGAAACAGTAAAGTTATCATTGGTAATGGATGTCTCATATTCGACATGCTGTCTTCTATTGATCAAAAAACACAGGAATCCAAGGCCAAACGAGATAACTCCCGTAAAGAAAATAACATTAAGACCCAGTAAGACAGGAATAACATTTATGAACACAATAAGGACAATACAAAGCGCTATGCTGCAAACCGTAAACACAGAATTGACGGCACTTCGTTCCCTTTTTACAAAGTTTTCTACATATATATCGTCAATCAACTCAATAGTCTCCCATCATTAACATCTTTCGTATATTAACATAACATTATATAAGCTTAAACTCAAAAAATGTTAACAAACTTTTAATAAAAAGAGGTCATCCCGCTAAGCGGAACGACCTCTGTTGAATATCCGTTCAGGAATTAATACATTCCAGGTGCCTGTGCCGGCATTGGCGGCTCCGGTTCAGGAATATCAGTAACAACAGCTTCTGTTGTAAGAAGTGTAGATGATACGGATGCAGCATTCTGAAGTGCAGAACGTGTAACCTTGGCAGGATCAACGATACCGGCCTTAAACATATCTACATAAACATCATTCAAAGCATCATATCCGATGCCAGGCTTCTTATTCTTGATCTGATCACAGATAACGCTTCCGTCAACACCTGCGTTAGCAGCAATCTGGCGTACAGGCTCCTCAAGCGCACGAAGAACAATAGAAACACCTGTCTTAACATCGCCATCAACTGTATCGAGCAAAGCAGCAACAGCCGGGATAGCATTGATAAATGCTGTTCCGCCGCCAGGAACGATACCCTCTTCTACAGCTGCCTTTGTAGCAGCGAGAGCATCCTCAATACGCAGCTTCTTTTCCTTCATCTCTGTCTCTGTAGCTGCACCGACCTTGATTACAGCAACACCACCGGAAAGCTTAGCAAGTCTCTCCTGGAGCTTTTCTCTATCGAAATCAGATGTTGTCTCCTCGATCTGAACCTTGATCTGATTAGCACGAGCCTTGATCTCTTTCTGTGAACCGCTGCCGTCTACGATAATCGTATTATCCTTGGTAACCTTAACCTGATGAGCACGACCGAGCTGTTCGATAGTTGTATCCTTGAGTTCTCTTCCGAGATCTGAAGTAATGACTTCACCACCTGTAAGGATAGCGATATCTTCGAGCATTGCCTTACGTCTGTCACCGAAGCCAGGAGCCTTAACACCAATACATGTGAATGTTCCACGAAGCTTATTGAGGATCAATGTAGCAAGAGCATCACCCTCAATGTCTTCAGCAATGATCAAGAGCTTCTTGCCCTGCTGAGCAATAGGCTCCAATACAGGAAGTACATCCTGGATGTTTGTGATCTTCTTATCTGTAATGAGGATATATGGCTCATCAAGAACAGCTTCCATCTTATCCATATCAGTAGCCATGTATGAAGAGAGATAACCTCTGTCAAACTGCATACCTTCAACAACTTCAAGGGATGTACCCATTGTCTTGCTCTCTTCAACAGTGATTACACCATCAGAAGTAACCTTATCCATAGCCTCGGAAATAAGCTCACCGATGTACTCGTCACCTGCTGAGATAGCAGCAACCTTAGCGATATCCTTGGAACCGTTAACCTTCTTTGCACCGGAAAGGACCTCGGAAACAGCCTTATCTACTGCCATGGAGATGCCCTTACGGAGAATGATAGGATTAGCACCTGCTGCTACATTCTTCATGCCCTCACGGATGATTGCCTGAGCAAGAAGTGTAGCTGTTGTTGTACCGTCACCTGCTACATCATTTGTCTTGGAAGCTACTTCCTTAACAAGCTGAGCACCCGCATTTTCAAATCTGTCTTCCAACTCGATCTCTTTGGCGATCGTTACACCGTCGTTAGTGATCAATGGAGCTCCGTATTTCTTATCAAGTACAACGTTTCTGCCTTTTGGTCCGAGAGTTACCTTAACAGTATTAGCGACCTTATTTACGCCGATCTCCAATGACTTTCTGGCATCCTCTGCATATTTAATATCTTTTGCCATTTATATCACTCCTTATATGATTATTCTACGATAGCAAGAATATCATCCTGACGAACAATGATGATCTCTTCACCGTCAATCTTAACTGTGGTGCCTGCATAATCGCGAACGATTACTTTCTGGCCCTTTTTGACTTCCATCTTTATCTCAACACCGTCTACAGTTCCACCAGGACCTACAGCGATGATCTCAGCTATCTGAGGTTTCTCCTGTGCACTTGAAGTAAGAACGATACCACTCTTTGTTGTCTCTTCTGCCTGAAGTTTCTTAATAACTACCTTATCTCCTAAAGGCTTGACTGTCATAATGCATGACCTCCTTTTGAAAATCTTAGATTAGCACTCATACACTCCGAGTGCCAACGCCAATAATATAACCCTAGAAAAATATGATGTCAATACGAATATCAAAAAAAGTCAAAAAGTGTTTTCGAAAAGAAAAAAGGACTGATGCGGTATCAGTCCTTTGTTGATATTAACCTGAAATGTGTGCCTCAAGATCAAAGTCTGTCGGGCACTTTTCATCGCCCGGTGCACTAGGTATCTCGTCTACCCTGTCGAAATCCGTTGTCTCTCCGTAGAAGAACATCTGAACATACGGAATAGTCATATTCCAGTTGTTTCTGATACTCCACTCATCACCGTACATACC
>CADCQX010000371.1 GCA_902803695.1 Oscillospiraceae bacterium | reverse complement strand
GCTACGATTTTTAATCGTTCATACACAATCCAATTTCACCTTAAGGGGAGCGTCGGCTCCCCTTTTTTATGCTCGAAAACGCCTGCCACAAAGGAGTTTTAAAACTTTTTCGGAAAATTTTCTACAAATGTAGAAAAAAGTGTTGACAAACTGATTCTACGATTGTAGAATTGCCTTGTAAGTCAGAACAAGATGCTTATTCCGGAACAAGCAAAAACTTATAAAACATCAGCTTTTACATTGGAGGATTAATAAAATGAAAGCTACAAAAATAGCATCACTTCTTCTTACAGCATCAATCGCATTTACAGCATCTGCCTGCACCATCGAGGTCAAGGATCAAGGAAACACCATCGATAAGGTAGTCGAGGCAGTAGCAAATAAAGGAATCGACGTTAAGGTCAACGACCAGCAGATCGGAACAGTTGCAACAACAACTTCTAATTCTTCCTCAACTAAGAAGATTCAGTTGGGAAATAATGTTCCTTCTTCAACAGAAGCAGTGACTGAGACAACTGAGCAGACAGCAGACACGAGCGCTATCGTTTTCGATATCAATGACAAAAAGGATCTCACAACAGAGACAAGTGCAACATCAACCGAGATCACAGAAGCAACTACAACAACAGAAACAACAGCTGCTGTTACAAAGGCACCAGTGGTAACCGAAGCACCAAAGGCCACAGAGGAAGTTAAGCAGACTGCAGAGACAACTCCTGAAGTAACACCGGAGCCTACAGCAGAAGTTAAGAAGACTACAGAACTTCCTGATGACTGCGTAATAGATTTCATTAATTATAACTACACAAGCAAATGGACATTAGATTGTGATATGGGTTCATTCTCTTTCGAGAATGGTGACGGATGCGTATTAGCTACATATGATGGAAAAGTTTCAGAACTTCCGATCTCATATAACGATTACCTTGGCGTAGTTACAGCAAATACATATATGATCAGAGTCAACGGCAACACTTTCTTCTGGGTTATAAGCTCGGTAAGCCCTGACAATCATGGTCTCCGTCACGACCTTAACGTATATAAGTTCGAGAACGAACAGTTTATCTATTATGGTTCGATCGAAGGATTAAGCAGAATCCATTTCGGCAACACTTCCCGCTTCACTGCAGTAGAGTGCTTTGACGAAGCAGCAAGCATCAACGTCGTAAGAGAATACTGCGTCGGAACAGACGGTATGCCTCAGCCACTCACAAACTACAGAGAGTTCGACACTCTGACAAATATGGTAACATTCAACGGCGGTTTCTCCGGCTTCATCTATGAGGACGGCGAGAAGACAAACAACATCTTTGTAGGTTTTGAAGATGATTATGTTTTCCTCAAGGCTACAGATGGTGAGACTTATCTCGATGTTGAGACTGTAAACGGCTATACCGTAAGGATCGACATGACAAGCATCTACTCACAGTTTGACCATAATGATCCGTTCTATGTTCATAACGCGATCCTGGCCTGTGTAAAAGATTCCATCTTCTATGTAGATTACTTTAATGCAGTTGGCTGATAATTACAGATAACAAACTGACCCCTGAAGTTTGTCTCAAACTTCAGGGGTCAACACGTAATGGAGTTATCCGGATTATCTAATTAGAATAAACCCTCGCAAGGAAGGATCCTTGCTTCGATACATCTCTGCTCAAACTCAGCGCTCATTGCAAATCCCTTTACGACCTCTGCACGATCAGCGCCGTTCTCAAGTTCATTTATCCAGAATGAAAGACCTGTTGAATCAGCATCACGATCCATGAATGTGCTATAAAGTCTCTTTACGAATTCTTCGTTATCAAGGTTATAGCCCTTCATCTCTGCGCTGGTAAAGAACTCGAGACCGATAGTCTCACCTGTGCACTCGTAGTTAGCAAGTCTATTAGCCCAATATGCCTTACCTTCAGGATCAGATTCACGATTCATTGCCTTAGTGTACATTCTCTCAACGAAAGCAAGAGTTGCTTCAGTCGGATCAATGGATTTGGAAGGCTTAACTGTGCTTCCGGAAAGGATTCCGTATTCAGCACATGTATCTGCCCACTCCTGAGAATATACGAAGTTTCTTTCTACTTCTTCTCTTGTCATTGTCTTGTCACTAAGTGCTTTTGTCCAATAAGCAAGTCCGTCATCGTCAGGATCACGATTGAAGAATGCCTTGTAAAGAACAGTTACGAACTGAGTATCATTTTCAACGGAACCAAGGAACTCAGGGCTGAGAACAAACTTCTCTGCAACCTGTGCACCCGACATCCTGAATGAAACGAGCTCGTTTGTCCAATATTTTGCACCATCTTCATCAGCCTCTCTTCCGAGAACGCTCAAATAGAGACGATCTACGAAAGCAGAGATCTGGTCATTAGGTGATGTACTCGTAGCAGCAGTTGTTGCTGTAGGAGCAGTTGTAACTGTCTGTACTGCAGTATCAGTAGCAGTTGTAGTAGGTGATGCTGTTACTGTTGGTGTAGCTGTTACATTTGAAGCCTTTACATTGATAGTTATCTCGGCATTAGCACCGGCATCAGCTGTGGAAGTCTCCTTATATCTGATATAGTAAGTTCCCGCAGCAAGTCCTGTGATTGAAGATCCGGAAATACTCGTATATGTACCCGGCTTACCGTTAGTAAGAACTGTGTATTCCATCTTATCTGACACATTCAGGATCTTTCCGTCCTTAGCGCCATTAGAGGAACAGTTAATACCTGCAAGACCTGTAGGAGCTTTAGCACCGAAAGCCTTACCTATAGTAGTTGTCTTTGAGCTGCTGATGCTGCCTGCGTACTTACCATCTTTATCAGTTACTACACAGCTGATCTGCTTACCGATATCACTCTCTGTGAGCACATACTCATAAGAGGTTGCACCAGAGATAACTGAGTCGCCTCTCTTCCACTGATACTTGAGGTTTGTTGCATTACTGCCTGATACAGTCGCACTTACCTTATAACCGTAACGGTAGTGGTCAGCGGATAATGTTACCGTTCCATTGATCGGCTGAGCAGCACCGTCTTTGATGTAAACTTCAGCCATTCCACCTGCATCTGCCGTTGAAGTAGTCTTATATCTTACATAGTATGTTCCGGCTGCAAGTCCCGTAACCGAAGTACCGGAAATACTCTTGAATGTACCAGGGTTACCATTTGTCTGGACTGCATATTCCATCTTGTCAGATACGCCTGTGATCTTTCCGTCTTTTGCTCCCTTAGAAGAACAGTTAACTGCGGAAACACCACTCGGTGGGTTAGGACCAAATGCCTTACCTATAGTAGCTGTCTTTGAACTGCTGATGCTGCCTGTATACTTTCCGTCTTTATCAGTAACTACACAACTGATCTGTTTACCGATATCACTCTCTGTAAGAGTGTATTCTTTTGATGTAGCACCAGAGATAGCCGAGTCGCCCCTCATCCACTGATACTTGAGATTTGTTGCGTTATTACCTGATACAGAAGCCTTAATTTCATAACCATAACGGAAATAATCAGCAGACAATGTTACCGTTCCCTTGATCGCCTGAGCACTGTTCTCTTTGATATAAACTTCTGCCATTCCGCCCGCATCTGCCGTGGATGTAGCCTTATATCTGACGTAGTATGTTCCTGCAGCAAGTCCTGTGACTGTTGTTCCCGAAATACTATTAAATGTACCAGGGTTACCATTTGTCTGGACTGCATATTCCATCTTGTCAGATACGCCTGTGATCTTTCCGTCTTTTGCTCCCTTGGAGGAACAGTTAACTGCTGAAACACCGCTCGGTGGGTTAGGACCAAATGCCTTACCTATGGTAGCTGTCTTTGAACTGCTGATGCTGCCTGTGTACTTACCGTCCTTATCTGTTACTATACAGCTGATCTGCTTACCGATATCGCTCTCTGTGAGTACATACTCATAAGAGGTTGCACCGCTTATAACAGAGTCGCCTCTCTTCCACTGATACTTGAGGTTTGTTGCATTACTGCCTGATACAGTAGCTCTTACTTTATAACCGTAACGGTAATAATCAGCGGATAATGTTACCGTTCCTTTGATTGCCTGCGGCTGCTGCTGACCTGAAGAGATTGTAGCTGTTGTACAGTATGAATAACCCCATCTTCCGGATCCATTCGGTGTTTTTGGTTCCCTTGTATCCCAGATCTTACATCTGACCTTACAACCTGCATCAGCAGAAGTCAGAGTATAAGTACTTGAAGTCGCACCGGAAATAGCGGTAAAAGCTCCCGTCGAAGTGTTCTCTCGATACCACTGATAACCGCGATAGCTCGCTCCGACATTGTAATATGTGTTTAATGATGCTGTCAGTGTGCTTCCGACAGTCGTCGTTCCTGAGATTGTTACCTCACCCCAGACTGCATTTGTCATGATCTCTTCAGCCGGAAGTTCATTATATTTCAGGTAATACAGATATTCAAAAGTACCGAGTTCAAATACGCAAGCCCACCCGTGCGGACCCCATTCGGTATTGTATTTGTGAAATTTAAATCGAGTACCATTCTCTTCTAAAACACGCTTATCCGTGTTAAAGCAAGTATTAAAGTAAGAATTCTCACCTGCACCACCTGTTAACAAAAAGTGTCCGTCTGTCCTTGACGAGAAGATACAATCTGATGGATCTGTAATCCAACTGGGTGATTCCTCAGAGTAATAGCAGTAAGATGGACTGAATGCGCCGACATTGTAAATTGGAGCAACATCAGCAACTCCATCACCATTAGGATCACCATTCCTAAACAAAGTACCTGTATAAAGGGCTGCCGAAGCACCCATAGAATATCCGGCTACGATGATAGGCTTACTAGTATCTACCTTTTTACCTAAGCCCTCGCCCGACTGGATTTCTTTGATCAATGATGCTAAGTTTCCATCTTTTACAAAGCTTTTAAAATCTTCGATTCCCCATGCAGCTGTGTTAATGATCGAAGGAGTTATTACTACCATAGGGTCGCAATATCCCATATCGATCCACTTGTTCATGTCGTTCATCAATCTTTCCGGCAGATTTGCCAAATCTGAACCATTGACTTGATCTGATGCACCATGGAAATAAATCATTGCTTGATACTTACCGTCAGCTGCAGGTTCAAAGTATTTGCCTTTGTTTACAACATTATGAGTTTCGCGCGTGTAAGGTGTGATCGTACCGTTATAAGTCTTCGGTGCTGCCTTTACATCATTCGCGAAAATCATAGAAGTCGCGATTATAGGTACAACAACAATGGCAGACAGAATTCTCAATAATCTTCCTTTCATAAAAAAAGTCTCCCAAATACTAACTATAAAATTGTAACTTGATAACAAACCAAATAACCCGTGTCACTTAGTTTCTCAGATGTACGCCCGATCATACAAACCCAAAATGCCCGGAAACGTTCACAATATAAAATTGTACAGTGAAAAATACTAAATAACTCTAGTTACTCAGTTTCTCATTTCTTCCCGTCTCCAACCACCCAAACTCGTAAATGATTGTCGACGTTTGTAGTATAGTTTTTACATCTTTAAATGTCAATTCTGTTTGAATAAAAAAGTCGCCGCATTTTTGATGCGACGACTTTAAAAATGATAAAGGCTATTATCAATAAGGAAGTATTCTTTCTGTTATACATCTGCCGACAAATTCTTCGCTTCTCGTAAAGCCCAGGACAACGGATTTTCTTGAAGCTCCGTCCGCCAGGCTCTTAAGCCAGAATGTCTTGCCGTCAGGCTCTGCATCACGGTCCATAAACGTCTTATAAAGACGGTCAACGAACTCTTCGTCCGAGATATTGAGATCCTCCATCTCCTTGCTCAGGAAGAACTGTACGCCCAGTTCCTCACCCGTGCATCTGTAGTTGGAAAGCTCATTAGCCCAGAACTCTTTACCGCCCTCATCGGAAGCTCTTCCGAGAGCAGTTACATACATTCTCTCTACGAATGCATATGTCGAATCTGAAGGAGTGATATTAACCTTGGCTTTGATGCTTCCACCGCATCTTATGCCGTATGTGGCGCAGGTATCTGCCCACTCCTGTGAGTATACGAAATTATTGGCAACTGCCTTACGGTCAAGAGTTCCATTAGACAGTGAGTCGAGCCAGAACTTCATGCCGCTGTCATCAGGATCACGGTCGAAGAAAGCCTTATATAAAACCTTCACATAATCCTCATCAGAGAGATTACGGTCTCTGAATTCTTTACTGTTAATGAATCCCAATGCAACTTCGTCACCGGAACATTTGAAGTTCCACAACTCGTTAAACCAGAACTCGGCACCTTCCGGTTCTGCATCTCGGCCGAGAACACTGGTATAGATATTATCTACAAACTTGGAGATATCCTCCTTGGATGATGCACCTCTGCTTCCGCCAGGTGTAGGAACATTACCGCTTCCCGAAGAAGCACCGCCTGTAGGCGGAGCCGTAGTTACAGATGGCTTAGTTGTTATAGTAGGACTGGTGGTTATCGTTGGAACCGGTGAAGAATTATCAGCAACTATAGGACTGCTGAATATATATCCCGGATACTTGCCGTCCTTATCCGTAGCCTTACATCTTACTTTCTTGCCAACATCAGAAGATGTGAGCACATATGTCTCAGATGTGGCACCGCTGATCGGCTCACCGTCACGGAGCCACTGGTAGTTGAAATTATCTGCCGGACTGCTTACGGCTTTTGCTGTAAGTGTATTTCCTGTTTTAGCTGTTCCGGTTACATTAACGAAACCACTAAGACCTGTCCATTTGTTATAGCATGCGGTATCGATCATCTCGATCGTCGGCTGACAATCGTTCTTCAGGCTATACAGGAACTCGAATGTACCCATCTTAAATACGTTCCACCCATGAGATCCGTAACTGCTGTCATAGGCGCTCCACTTAAACAGGTCTTTTTTATTCTTACCGTTGCCTTCTATCGCTTCCAGATATCTCTCAACATTCTTCCTGAACTGATCTTCTTCTCCCTTACCATATGACATGAAGAAGTGACCTTCCGAATTCTGTGAGAAGACCAGATCTGATGCCTTCTTAACATATCCTGCATCTCCGTTGTAGCAGCACCAGGATGGGCTGATGGCACCAACATTATAGAAAGTATCCGGATCATGGACGCCTGCATAAAGCGCTACGGAACCGCCCATGGAATAACCTGCGATCACAATCGGCTTACTGGTATCAACCTTGTCGGAGATATTTCCAGCTTTTATCTCCTCTACAAGTTTATCGAGATATCCTAATGAAACGAATTCACCAAAATCATTAATTCCCCAGCTTTTCTCTTTAAGCTGCTCTACCCTTGGACAGATCACGACCATCGGATCACAATATCCCAAATCTATCCATCTGTTCATCTGATTTAAAAGATTTTTTGGCATGTTGCCCTGTCCGCATCCGCCGTAATCACCTGAGCCGTGGACATAGATCAAAACCTGATATTTGCCATCAGCATGCGGCTCGAAATATTTTCCATAGTTATAAGTTTCAGTTATCTTATAATCCTTCACCGTGCCGTCATAAATATCCGCAGTAGCTGCATTAACATTTTTTGCAAACGCAAAAGACGCTGTCGTGATAACGACTGCGATAACGGCTGAAAGGAATCTCAAAAATCTCTTCCTCATAAGCTTTTCCCCAATATAAATATTCAATTTTACGTGAAACAAAAAAAGAGAAACGCTAGTCGCCCAGTTTTCTCATATCCTCCTTGCTCCTTTTCATACAAACTCAAAATGAACAGGAACCTTTGTAGTATAGTTTTTAGAACTGTAAATGTCAATTTACTTTTCAGATAATAAAAAAGAACCGGCCTTGAAGACCGGCTCTTATGTTACTCTTCTATATCTCCGGGATACATCCTGACGACCTGGCCACAATACATGCATGTACCTTCAAATACACTTGCGGTATAGTCATGGACCTTCTTTCCGCACTTCGGGCACAACTGATAATATGAAGGCGGATTAATTGCCCACCCACGCTCTTCTATCTCCTTCAACTTAAGGGCAAGTTCCTCCTTGGTAACTCCCATCTCAGACAAGCACTCCCACAATACATCAGCTACTATCCCCAGCTTCGCCTTGTGCCTGTTAAGATCATCCTTTTTATCCTGTAGAATGTTCCTTCTTTCACGTTCCGACGAGTTCTTTTCATATTCTCTGATTGCTTTGTTCGCATTATATGATCCTCTTCGCATAATTCTCTCCCTTTCTACAGTCAGAACTGATCAAGATCGTCAAACTCTGACGAACTGTTGTCTGAATCAGGATTAGAATCTTTATTAAACTCAATACTGTCACCCGGATATATCGTCATCTCGTTTCCGCAGTAGAGACATTTTGCTCCAAAAGGATTTTTGGAAGACTCACCTATCAGCTTGCCGCACTTCGAACATACTATCGTACTCTTATTTGGATCAAGTGTTATACGCTGCTCTCTAACCTTATCAAGCTTTGCGTTTAACTGTTCACGGGTAAAACCCTTATCGAGCATAAGCTCCCACATGGCTGATACCATCATGTCGAGTCTCATTACCTCTGCATCGGAAATATCGATTTTCTCTCGTTCATTATAATAACTCATGGAATATGTACCTCCTGTTTCCTTAGAAATTATATTACATAGCCGGGAAGATAAAAAACAATCTCTTGCAGTAATAGACCAGCTTAAATGGTAAATTGCATTTTATGCTGTCAGTGCTTTTTGTTGACAACATTTTTCCTCTATGATAATTTCAACGGGTGTGCTGTAGATTTATAGCATATGACAAAGGAGAAGAGAAAATGAGAAAGTTATTTATGAAATTGGCAGTGGCATCACTGTCATGTGTTATGCTGTGTTCCGTTGCAGGTTTTTCCACATTTAAAGATCCGGGAATCAATACCAATGACCATGTATGTTGTAGTTGTGCTGCACATGATTGTACACGTTATACAGCCAGAAGATATGGAGCATGGGAGGATTGCAATACCGCTAAAGATATGTCTCAAGGTCGTTATCTGAGAAAAAGGAAAGTTGAAACTGTCTGCTTGACTTGCGGTAAAGTAGTCGGTTCTTATTATGAAAGACAAGAGAGATATTATGTCCCGGAATTTCTGATTATTACAGGCTGGAAGTTTTACACTGAATAATTATTTGTCCAAGAATTGATCCCTCGTATACAAACGAACGGATGGAATAGAAAAACAAATTCTATAGCACACTAACGGAGGTGTCTCAAAAAGTGAAGTAATTCACAGAGGGACATCTCTTTTTATTCAGGAAATCAATAAGGGTTCACCTCGTAATGAAGTGAACCCTTTGTTTGTTTTTTCTTTTCGAAAACAATCAGAGAAGAGTGATTCCCTTTGCCTCAAACTCCTTGTACATGTCTTCTGTCCAGACGGATGCCTGTACTTCGCCGATGTGGGCTTTTTCGAGAAGGAACATGCAAAGACGTGACTGGCCGATACCGCCGCCGATCGTAAGTGGCATTGTGCCTTCTGCGATGAGCTTGTGGAACTCGAACTTCATTCTGTCCTCTGCATTAGCTGCCTTGAGCTGTGATGCGAGGGACTTGGAGTCAACACGGATACCCATGGAGGAGATCTCGAGAGCGTGTCCGAGGACTTCGTTCCATACCATCAGGTCGCCGTTGAGGGACCAGTCGTCATAGTCGGGAGCTCTGCCGTCGTGTGGCTCGCCGTTACTGAGAGGTGCGCCGATACCCATGATGAATACGGTGCCGTGTTCTTTGACGATAGCGTCCTCACGAGCCTTTGTGTCGAGATCAGGATACTTGTCGAGAAGTTCCTGAGTCGTAATGAAGAATACGTCCTCGTTGATTGGGTTCTTGATCTGAGGATAACGGAGCGTAACCTGACGCTTTGTATAAACGATAGCCTTAACGATGCTTCTGACCGTGTCCTTGAGGAACTCGATGTTGCGGTCTTCAGCTGTGATGACTTTCTCCCAGTCCCACTGATCTACGAAGATACTGTGGATGTTGTCTACGTTATCATCGCGGCGGATGGCATTCATGTCTGTGTAGATTCCTTCGCCCGGCTTATAACCGTAACGGTAGAGAGCCATACGCTTCCACTTTGCCAGGGATTGAACGACCTCTGCATTAGTCTCGATCTCCTTGATGGAGAACTCGACCTTACGCTCAACGCCGTTAAGGTCGTCGTTGATACCGCTGTCCTTAGGAACGATCAAAGGTGCGGTTACGCGGTCGAGTGTGAGTGCGAAGGACAAAGACTGTTGGAAAGTGTCTTTGATCTGCTTTATAGCATGCTGTGTCTCACGAAGGGAAAGATGTGACTTGTAGCCCTCCGGAATGTTTACTGATCTGGACATATTTGTTACCTCGTAGATTATCGGATGTTGTTAACAGTTCTTGGGTAGAGCACTACATCTCTGATGTTCGCCATACCTGTTACGTACATGATCAGACGCTCGAAGCCGAGGCCGAATCCGCCGTGCGGAACGGAACCGTACTTACGAAGGTCAAGATAATCAGCATATGGATCCAAAGGCATGTTACGAACCTTCATAGCCTCGAGGAGCTTGTCGTAGTCAGCTTCACGCTCGGAGCCTCCGATGATCTCACCGACACCCGGAACAAGAAGGTCAACCGCTGCAACCGTCTTGCCGTCATCGTTCTGCTTCATGTAGAAGGACTTGATCTCCTTAGGATAGTTAGTAACGAATACTGCCTTATTGAAGATCTTCTCAGAGATATATCTCTCATGCTCTGTCTGGAGGTCGCAGCCCCACTCAACAGGATACTGGAAGTCTACATCTGCCTTCTTCAAAAGCTCGATAGCCTCTGTATAAGTGATAGTTCCGAAGTCTTCGCTGATGAGCTTTGTAAGACGCTCGATAAGGCCGTTCTCCATGAACTTATCGAAGAACTCCATCTCCTTAGGGCACTTCTCGAGAACACGTCCGATAACGAACTTTACCATCTCTTCTGCAAGTGCGATAACGTCCGGAAGCTCTGCGAAAGCAACCTCAGGCTCAACGTGCCAGAACTCCGCAAGGTGCTTAGGTGTGTTACTGTTCTCAGCTCTGAAGGAAGGTCCGAATGTGTAGATCTTACCCATAGCAAGAGCTGCTGTCTCGCCCTCGAGCTGTGCGGAAACGGAAAGACCTGCTTTCTTACCGAAGAAGTCGTCAGCGTAGTAATCTTCCGCACTCTCGTACTTGCCGTTCTGATAACCGATAGTGGTTACCTGGAACATCTCACCTGCTCCCTCGCAGTCGCTGCCCGTAATGAGCGGCGGGTTAACGTATACGAAGTTCTTGCTCTGGAAAAACTCGTGTATAGCTGCTGCCATAACGGAACGTACTCTGAATACCGCATTGAAGGTATTTGTACGAAGACGCAGGTGTGGCATTGTTCTCAAGAACTCGAGTGTATGCCTCTTCTTCTGGAGCGGATAATCTGCAGGCGCAGTTCCCAGCACCTCGATACTTGATGCATTTATCTCGACGATATTATTGGCTGAAGGAACAAGCTTGCCTTCAACCTTAAGGGCAGTTCCGAGCTTGAGGCACTGCTCGAGCTCGATGCCGGAATCCTTTTCAATTACGATCTGTAGGTGTT
>CADCQX010000370.1 GCA_902803695.1 Oscillospiraceae bacterium | reverse complement strand
TTCGAACTTTACATTGTATCTGAAACTGATGAGGCGTCAGGCCGAAAGCCTTCTTAAACTTACGTATCATATGGTACGGACTGATCTTTAAATCAGCTGCCATTTCTTCGATAAGATAAAGGTTATCCGGTTTTTCCATGATGGCATGTTGAAGTTCTTTCAAATCATCATCATTAACAACTGCCTCTGCCTTGATGCATAACACCATCATAGAGTACGAAGTATCATCAACCGGCTTTATCTCATGAAGAACATTGGGCATTATCCTGAACTCATCGCCCTTCTCGTAAATACAACTCTCACCATCGATCGTAATACAGACATGTCCCTCTTCGATATAACCTATCGTAAGATGATTTGGGTGAGTATGAGGAAGGTATGTCTTACGTGACTCTACATAATGAACACACTCAATGTCGTTATTCTTTTTACTGTATGTTACTTCATGCATATCAATCACAGTCAATATGAAGTCTGTATTCGCCACAATGGAGACACTTGAAAAGGTATCCCTGCAAGCCTCCGTTGTTGACCATAGCTTCCTTCAGAGTTTCGATATCCCAACCGCAGAAATCATTCCCATAAGATTCTTCGATCTGTTTATCAATACCCATTTTGACAAGGTCTTCCCAGCCCACATAACCGATAAACGCGCAGTAATCATCACAATGTGCAACCCAGTATTCCTGCTGCCAGCCATGATAGCCCGGTGTGCGGTGAACTAACTCATCAAGCTTTGCAGGGTCAGAGACTTCGTCAACACTATAAGAGTCCTGGAATTCTCCGTTGAACTTCTCGGCAGCAAGACCGCTTGCGATGCACTCGGGACAAAGACAGTCAACATCTTCTATGGAATAAAAAGGTGATTCATACCAGATCTCTGTCTGCTTTCCACAGCAATTGCATTCCTTAGGTTCACCCTCAATAAAGGCTTTGGTCTCAATGGGATTCGGATGGTATTTGAACGAAGGGATCATGATGTCGTCTCCTTTCATATATGCAAAAATGTTGATTTATCTCACCAACTAATTATACCATTACAAAAATACCGTCCGACCTTATCAGATCAAGCGGTATCTGTTTGTTTTTCGCAGAGGTGATCCAATTTGTATCTCTGTCCTATTCTAGGTAGAAGTTAATTTGCAGGGTTGCTGATCCTTCTGTTCACATAATGCATTATGCCATGTGCTACGTAGAAATTCGCGATCATGAGCATCACTCCTAAAACAATAGCAAAGATCAAGACAGCATCACCGTTCATCAGCAACGCGCATCGTATCAGGATGTAGGAACTGATCGGAACGCAGATAACACTCGTTGCAACGCACGGGATGTATTTGCGGATATGGACAGTATGGCCGATATGGATGAAGAAGTGTCCGAACAACGCGAGGAATATTCCATACCACAACCCGTAAAGAAAATTGCACGGGAAATAATATGCAAGAAGACTGACTCCGAAAAAGGGGATAAACTCCTCATATACGGCCAGAGTAAATCCTTCATTTGTAAATCCCCGGTAAGTATTCATGACTTTGGGAAATCTCTCGAAAAGCCAAGGATTTTTCCTGAAGAACCACCCAAATCCGGCTAGTTCTTCCATGTCGTGGAATATGAATATCAGCGGTAGTAAAAGTATGTATTCTCTCATGTAATTTTCTCCTTTATTATCTGCATGTCAGACCATCTTTCTGTGACGCCCCGATACAGTTTTCCTTTACGCATGACAAAGGGTTTTATCCCGATGTCGAAGATCAATTTGTGATATAGGATCTGAAACCTGTTTTTCTTTTTCGCTGCCACCTTATATGAGGCTTTACTTATCTGCTTACGAGTCTTTTCCTGCAAGATCTCCGTACTGTTAAACGGTGCTTTTATCGCCATATGCCCGCAGATGATTCCTCCGGAATATATGATCAGTTCATCTAAAACCTTCAGTGTGTTCTTATAGCCGTAGTTCTCACCTGTTGCCACCGTGATACAGTACTTGTCATTCAGCAGCTGCTCGATCACGAAATGTCCTCTGTCTATGAAATCTTTCATGAGTCCCGAGACGTTACTCGCATATGTGGGAGAACCGAGTACAAGTCCGTCAGATTGTCTTATCCTCTCACTCAACCAGTCGGCATCGTCCTTTATGAAACAGTGTCCTGTCATGTAACAGGAACAGCATCCCCGGCAATGTCCGATATCAAGATCTGTCAGGTTGAAATACTCAACATCGATTCCATGATAGATAAGTTCATTCTTCACAGAGTGAAGTACAGATGCAGTCATTCCATCTGTTCTGGGACTTCCGTTGATCACGATGATCTTCATAATCGTCTCCTTTCACAAGTGACACACTTGTGTATTTATGCAAAGATGCTACTATGGAAGAATAACCAAGTAAACAGTTTTAGCCAAAGAT
>CADCQX010000369.1 GCA_902803695.1 Oscillospiraceae bacterium | reverse complement strand
TGATATGCCAATATTATCAATGAAACAGCATTTCCAGCCTTGTCGAACTTATCTTTAAGAAGTTTCGGTGCCATAAATACAGCAACAAAGATGGCTATCCAGATAATAGTATTGATGATCAAGACAGGAACATCCCATACCATCAGCTTATCTGTAAGGCCAAGATACGGCAAATGTCTGTTCATAAACATATACTGAACAAATGAGCCGATCATAATAGCTAATAAAGCCTTATAGAACTTCGCATAATGTTTGTCCTTAACCCTGACGAAGACAAGAGTGAGAACTATAACAATGCTTATGAAATACAGAATGTAATAGAAAATGAAATGAACACAGGTAAATTCAAAATTATCAATATTGGCAATGTATGAATCCATTGGCAGATAGAGAATGATCATAAATGCCAATGCTGCAACGACTGCACCCATGCCGAACAACCTTTTTCTAAACTTGTCATAAAGAGAAAAGGACAACACGAGTCCGATCCAGTAAGCGAGGATAAAATCAGCCAACATGACCGAAATGAATATCAGCAATCTGACAGGACCGTCGATATAATACCGGATCAGGAAAAACGGACTTCTGATGCCGACGATAAAGAAAAAGAATATGTACATGATCGGTACAGAAAGGATCAATGCACTTACCTTATGTTTTTTCTGGATATCCTTGTCAAATACCTCAACCGGAAATCCCGTAAACAGTGCAAATAAAGCAATGATCAAAGGAAAGATCATTCTATAAGCGCAATAATCAAAAAAGATAAGATTTTGAAGTGCTAAAAAGAATATCAAAAAGTAAAAGAAAATCTTTCCTAAAGCCGGAATCTTCTTAAAAACAGAAATCACTGTATTCATATACACCTACTATTATCAAATATTCTCAATGAAACTCTTATAAGCAAGATAAGTACTGTAAAGATCTATCTTAGAGATAAGCTCATATGGAGCATGCATTGACCATACAGGTACACCGCAGTCCAAAACTTCCATTCCGTGCTTAGCCATATAAGCAGAAATAGTTCCGCCGCCACCTGCGTCTACTTTACCAAGTTCACCGGTCTGCCAGCTGACGGAATTCTCTTCAAATATCCTGATAATATCGGCAACAAAATCGCCATTGGCTTCATTTGTTCCGGACTTTCCTCTGGCTCCTACATACTTCTCGATCTTGATTCCATGTGAAAGATATGCAGTATTGTTTCTCTCGGAAACGCTTGCATATTTAGGATCAAATGCATTGGAAACATCTGTAGAAAGCATCTTTGACTTAGCAATAAACTTACGATATGCCAAAAGATCAAAAGCCTTTCCTGTCTGCTTGGCGAAAACTTCCATCAGGAAATTCTCATAAAGAACAGACTGAGCACCGGAATTAGAATAAGAACCGATCTCCTCTTTATCAGTAAGCATTGTTACACAAGTCTTATTAGGTCTCTCCTGCTCAAGAAGAGCCATAAGTGCAGGATAGGCGCAAACCTTATCATCATGACCGTATGCAGCAATATAAGCACGGTCAAATCCGACATCGCGGGCCTTAACTGCAGGAACGATCTCGATCTCACCTGAAACAAAATCCTTCTCGGTGATACCATAGTTATCATTCAAAAGCTTAAGGATATTAGCCTTAAACGGTTTCTTATCGTCTTTCTTTGAATCTTTATAAGGGATGCCGCCGATAACAACATTAAGATCTTCACCGGAGATAAAATCACTAGGAGTCTTCTTCATCTGCTCATTAGCCAAATGAGGAAGAAGGTCTGTGATATAGAAGATAGGATCATCATCCTTCTCACCTACAACTATCTCGTGCGCCTTACCGTCTTTGGTAAATACACAGCCGTGTATAGCCAAAGGAATAGTAGTCCACTGATATTTCTTGATGCCTCCATAATAGTGAGTCTTGAAATATGTTGTCTCATCTTCCTCATAGATCGGGTTTGGTTTCAGATCAAGCCTTGGTGAATCAATGTGGGCACCGAGGATATTAAAACCTTCATTCTTCTTTCCGATAACGGCCATAACGATACCCTTACCTCTAATGGAAGAATATACCTTATCACCAGGTTTAAGTGTATTCTTTGTCTCGATATCTACGAATCCGACACTCTCACAAGCATCAATAGCGTTCTTTACAAATTCACGCTCTGTCTTGGAAATATCCAGAAAAGCCTTGTAGTCCTCAGCAAAGCTCATGCATGCTTCGATCTCATCATTACTGGATGTCTTGTATAAGTTTGGATAATCTGCAAATAAATCCTTTGCATCAGTTTTCTTTTTTGAAGCCATATTTACTATTCTCCTTATCATTTAACACTTAATTATACTATAAGATAAGGAAAATATGAACTTTTTATGTCATTCTGCCTTTTTTGCAGTTACATCTACAACAGAAAAGAAATACCAGGCTTGCTCAGCAAGATAAATGATCGAATAGACTTCAATTGTCTTAGTAGTACCCTGATCATCGAAAATGATCTTTACGCTCACCAACTGAATGTCTTTTATTGCTTCTTCATCAATATTGTGAAAAAACGAGATATTACCCTTAACGGTGTCATAATCCAAGTCATTATTCTCATCACAAGGTCTGGTAGCAACGTGTTTTGTACCGACAAAAGTCATCCCTGAAACAGAATTGTTCTTATAATCTTCGAAAACTTCCTCTTCATTACCGTCAAAGTAATGATC
>CADCQX010000368.1 GCA_902803695.1 Oscillospiraceae bacterium | reverse complement strand
CTGCAAGATGGAAAGGAGAGCCTGATGGATAAGAGATTTTGTCTCGATCTGAATCTTAATGAGATCAAGGAATGGTGCTCTGAAAGATCATTTCCTTCTTACCGCGCCGACCAGCTTTTTAAATGGCTCTCCACAGGTGTCATCTGTCTTGATGACATGACCAATATCCCTAAGGATATGCGCGCTTCCTTAAGCGAAGATTTCATTTTCGATGAGGGAATGAAGATAGAGCATGAGTTTGTTTCACAGATCGACGGAACTGTTAAGCTTGTATTCAGGATGTATGACGGTCACATCATTGAGACCGTTATCATGAGATATAAGCAGGGATTATCCATCTGTATCTCATCACAGGCAGGCTGCAAGATGGGATGCACATTCTGTGCTTCCGCTCATGCGGGATTCGGCAGAAACCTCACAGGCGGTGAGATGCTGGGTCAGGTACTTCTTTCCCAGAAGAGGATGAACGAGAGAATAAGAAGCGTGGTTGTCATGGGCATAGGCGAGCCTTTTGATAATTACGATAACCTGATGCGTTTTATTGAACTTGTTACATGCGAAGAGGGAAACAACCTGGGTTCCAGACATATAACTGTTTCTACATGCGGCCTAGTCCCTAAGATGAAGGAGTTCACTGCACTGAAATTACAGGTCAATCTCTCGGTTTCTCTTCATGCGCCTAATGACGAACTTCGTAAAAAGCTCATGCCTATAGCAAACAAGTATAGTCTTGAAGAGCTTATCGAGGCTTGCGATGAATATATCAAAGCCACAAACAGAAGGATAACTTTTGAGTATTCGCTCTTTGACGGAGTAAATGACGGACCTGAATCAGCCCGTGAACTCTATAGACTTTTAAGAGGACTTCACTGTCACGTTAACCTTATCGCTGCTAATGAATTCCCGGGAAGTCCGTATAAGAGAAGCCGTAAGGAACATATTGAGGCTTTCAGATCGTCTTTAGAACGATACAAGATCAATGCAACATTGAGAAGAGAGATGGGAACTGACATCATGGCTGCCTGCGGACAGCTTCGAAGAGGATTGGAGCAATGAAATACTTTGCGATATCGGACAAAGGTCTCGTAAGAGACAATAACGAAGACAGTATCGCCTGCGAGAAGTTCGGCGACACTCTTTGCATGGTTGTTGCTGACGGCCTCGGCGGGCAGGAAAAAGGCGAGATCGCCAGTATGATCGCCGTAACGGGTATGATGGATATTCTTCGCGAAAACGAAGACAAACTCATAAACTTCGATGAATCCGCCATTGTCGAGATACTGGAGGGAAGCTACCAGAAGATCAACAGTAAGATCCTTCTCCGTGCATGCTATAACAAAGAATGCATCGGAATGTCCACGACTCTTACATGTGCGATCCTTAACGACAAGAGGCTTATCATATCCCATCTGGGAGACTGCCGTGCTTATCTTTTGCACGGATCCAAACTTGAGGTCCTGACACTGGACCATACCTATGCTGCCGAGCTCATTAATAGCAATGCTCCGGATATCAGTGAAGACGAGTATAAGGCGGCCAGAAATATGCTTACCAAGTATCTCGGAGAAAACATTTTTATCACTCCGGATATTTACAGGTATAATGTAATGTATGGAGATTTGATCCTTCTTTGTTCTGACGGGCTCTATGCCTATATCGACGAGGATAAGATGAGATCTCTCTTGAGGATGCATTCTGATCTTCAGAAGTGCGCCAAAAGCTTAATAGATGAAGTTTTTGAAAACGGGGCCAATGATAATGTGTCACTAATCCTGGCGCATAACAGACCCGATGATAAGAAGGAGTTTTAATCATTATGAACGAACAGGGACCAGAAGGCTTGTTGTTTGCGGGTAAGTATAAAATTACCAAGATGATCGGCAAGGGCGGAATGGCCAATGTCTATCTTGCTGTAGATATGTCTACGGGAACCAATGTCGCAGTAAAGATCTTAAAACCTGAATATTCAAACAACGACGAATTTATTAAAAGATTCGATACTGAAGCCCGCGCGGTTTCATCCTTGAATCACGCTAATATCGTTAAGGTTTACGGAGTAGGCCACGAACATAACTACAGATATATCATCCAGGAGTATGTTCAGGGAATCACCGTAAAAGAACTCATTAACCAGAACGGTCACCTTGACTGGCGTGTAGCTGTTCCGATCGCTATACAGGTTGGTATGGCTGTTGAGCACGCTCACAGGAACGGTATAGTACATAGAGATATCAAGCCGCAGAATATCCTTATCAACAGAGAGAGGATCGCGAAGATCACGGACTTCGGTATAGCTCGTGCGGCTACTTCCAATACGATCACGATGAATTCGGGTGGAGCTTTGGGTTCTGTTCATTATTTCTCACCGGAGCAGGCGAGAGGTGGTAATGTAGGACCGAGTTCCGATATCTATTCGATGGGCGTAATGCTTTTCGAGATGGTTACGGGAAGACTTCCTTTTGATGGCGACACTGATGTTGAGGTAGCCCTTAAGCATCTTCAGGACAAGCCGCCGGTCCCGTCAAGCCTTCAGTCAGGAATTCCTGCAGGTCTTGATTCCATCATTCTTAAGTGTATGCAGAAAAATCCGGACAGACGTTATGCTTCAATGCGTCAGATGGTCGAGGAACTCGATGGTCTGATGGTTGATCCTAACGGTGTTTTCGGTGTTATCAATACTGAGGCAGGTAAGCCTTCGGAGGATGAGATCAATTCATCTTTCAGACAGAATCCGAGCTATAACAAGATCGATGAATTCGAGAAGACTATCGAGAGCAGAAGAAAAGCAAGGATAGCATCAATAGTCGG
>CADCQX010000367.1 GCA_902803695.1 Oscillospiraceae bacterium | reverse complement strand
CTTAAGACTGAAGGCAGAGACAAAGTTGTAGATGGATTTATCAACTCAACTGAGTGGTGTAACATCTGTGCATCATACGGAGTAAGGTCAGGTGCTACACGTGCGAAAGCTACCATTGCTTCCTTCAAAGCGATCGCTTTTGCAACGAGACTTTATACCGAGTGTTTAGGTCGCGATCCTGAAGAAGAAGGTCTCAAGTTCTGGAGTCTCGGATTGACCAATCAGGAACTTTCCGGAACACAGGCTGCAAAAGAATTCTTCTACAGTGCCGAATTCCTTAATGCTAATTACAACGATGAGGAATACATCAACAGGATGTATAAGACCTTTATGGGCCGTGATCCTGAGGCAGAAGGCAAGGCTTTCTGGCTTAGCGAACTTAAGAATGGTGTGACAAGAGATGAAGTATTTAACTTCTTCTCCACATGTCCTGAGTTTACTGAGATCTGCAAGGAATATGCTATTCAAAGATAAGGAAGAAAATGAATGAAAAGATTAAATAAGATCATAGCGATATTAGTCGTACTGACTGTCGTTCTCGCACTCTGGCCGGTAAATACCGGGATCAGAGCTGCGGTCTTTACGACGAAGAAATTCGACCTGGGAGGCAAGGGAGCTGCGTCGGGTTATACCGGCGTATCCGCAACTGAAGCTTATAGCGACGCAAAGGGATACGGTTTCGGACAGCTTAATCTGGTTAAGAATGTTGACGGCGGCGGATCAGGAGCCCTAAGTGACGCTGTTCATTTTCAGGGTGCCTACGGAAGTTTCAAAGTGAAACTTTCAAAGGGTGTCTATAAGATAACCGTTACCACCGGTAAAAATGATTCAGTAACCATCAATGCCGAAGGCGTAAACCAGCTTTATTTTCTGGCGGGTACCAATGCGACTGATTCGTTTACCATCCCTGTAACAGACGGTTATCTGGAAATATATGCCTCTTCGGGAGTGGGCGATATGCACTCCATAAGTACCATCGAGATCGAACAGACTTCAACGGGTACGACTACCAAACCGACCATCTGGGTATGCGGTGACGAGAACGTTGCAAAGTTTTATTATGATGATGACGATAAAGGCATAAGAGGCTGGGGCGAATATCTGCCGAATTATATTGATACGAACAAATACGATGTAAGAAATATCTCCTGTACCAGCGTAACGGCAGCAGCGATTAAGAAGAGTCTTTTTCCTACCATCGAACAATACGGCAAGAGTGGGGATATTGTTATCTTCGACGTAGGCTACAACGAATATTGTCAGGAGCTTACTGCATACAATAAGAACAACAATGATCCCATCGATCCGAGTAGCATGATCAGCAATCTGACAGCTATGGTCAGGAGCGCCAAGAGCAAGGGAATGACAGTCTATCTTGTAAGGCGTCAGGGAACCAAATCTGATGCTCACAGGTATCCTTTGATCACGAATAAGTATTTTAATAATGAGATCGATCAGATCGCTAAATCAGAGAAGGTTAAGACCTTGGATCTGCTCAGACCTTATATTGAACTTACTCTGGTGAATTACTATTACGAGCGTAAGGATTATTATGCTCCTGATAACACTCACTTTTCTGCACTGGGTGCTGATATGGCGGCGCAGATGATAAGCGGGCTGTTGTTTCCGCAACCTGTACAGTCTCATGTGGAGGCGTGGCCTGATTGCGGATCTCCTTCGGTCATCTATGAGACGACAACATCAGGACAGGCGATCTCCAATCCTCACAAAGGTTTTGTCATGACCGTCTATGATTCCGACATGATCGAGACACAATACAATTGGCCATATGCGATGAACGGCTCAGCCAATAACGAAGCCTGGGATGTTGTTACTATCGTCAGCGGTTCGCCTCACTGGGACGATCTGAATCCTAAGGAGGATGTATACGATTGGTCCGAGATCGATGAGATCCTGGATACCTGCGAGAAGCACGGCCTGACATACGGTATCAGGATCATGCCGTTCTCCTCATATCTGGGAGAAGACTTTGTCCCTGATTGGGTATATGCAAAGGGTGCAAAGAAAGACACTGCCAAGAGAGTAGAAGATTCGGTTCAGAAATCAGATAATCCACCGGATTACATCACTTTCCCTGACTGGGACGATCCGATCTATCTCGATGCCTGCAAGAAATTTGCGAAGGCTCTGGCCGAGAAATACGACGGCGATCCGCGTGTCGAGTTCGTCGATATCAGGCCATTCGGTGATTACGGCGAATGGCACACTGCTTTTACGGAAGGAAACTACATGCCGTCTCTGGAGATCCAGAAAGACATGCTGGATTGTTATGCGAATGCTTTCAAAAAGACCCAGTTAGCACTCCCGTCCGACGGCTGGGGCGAGATATATGAGTATGCTGTCTCCCTGGGTATCACCAAGCGTGACGACGGCCTTATCTCCACTCCTAACATCGAGTGGGGTTTGATCCCGGCATATGAAGCAAACCTGCCTGTCATGGGTGAGAACCTCTGGCCATACAGCATGATGCAAAGTTATGTCCGTGTGAATGATTATTCATACATCAACTGGTCACCGGACCGTTTCCGCGAGACTATCGAGATATCGCACCTGTCCATCTTCGCTCTCGATCAGGACAGCAACTGCAGCTACGACTTCTACAAAGCTCAGAAGCCT
>CADCQX010000366.1 GCA_902803695.1 Oscillospiraceae bacterium | reverse complement strand
GGAGAAAAGATGAAGATAGATACCAGTAACAGTATCTATAAGAGAGATTCGGATTATTACTCTGCTTGGGAAGGTGTTGTACCTAGCGTAATGAGAAGATACAGGGAAGCAGGTTCTGAGGAGATGAAGGCTAACTATGAGCAGTATATGAGTATCTGCGTTTGTCCTTCATGTAACGGAGCCAGACTTAAGAAGGAAAGCCTTTCCATACTTCTTAATAAGACAAACATTAGTCAGCTTACCGATAAATCCGTTATGGACTGCAGAAAGTTTTTAAGTAAGCTTAATCTTTCTCAGCGTAAGAGCCAGATCGCAGAGTCTATCTTAAGAGAGATAGATAACAGGCTTACGTTCCTTTGTGACGTCGGCCTCGACTATATGACCTTAAGCAGGCCTGCTGCAACTTTGTCAGGCGGTGAGGCTCAGCGTATCCGTCTTGCTACTCAGATCGGTTCAGGCCTTAAGGGAGTTCTTTATATCCTTGATGAGCCGTCCATTGGTCTTCATCAGAGAGACAATAACAAGCTTCTTGCTACTCTTAATAAGCTCAAGAACCTGGGTAATTCCGTTTTGGTTGTCGAGCATGATGAAGATACCATGAGGGCTGCAGATACTATAATTGACGTTGGTCCGGGTGCCGGAGTTAACGGCGGTGAGATCGTTGCTATGGGTACTGCAAAGCAGATCGAGAAGAACAAGGCTTCAATTACAGGAGATTATTTGAGCGGAAGAAAGTTCATACCTGTTCCTGTGGACAGAAGAAAGCCGAAGGGTAAGTTCCTTAAGATAAAGGGCGCGAGCGCAAATAACCTTAAGGATATGGATGTTGATATCCCTATTGGACTTTTCACCTGTATCACAGGTGTTTCCGGTTCCGGCAAGAGCTCTCTTATCAATTCGACTCTTGTTCCTGTTCTCGAAAACAAGCTTAACGGTGCAAGGAAGTCCAAGGTTAAGTGTAAGGATATAACCGGATACAGCGACCTCGATAAGATCATTGTTATTGATCAGTCTCCGATCGGAAGGACTCCGAGAAGTAACCCTGCAACGTATATCGGTGTTTTCGATATGATAAGGGAACTATATGCGAATACTCCTGACAGTAAGCAGAGAGGCTATAAGAACGGCAGGTTCAGCTTCAATGTCAAGGGCGGACGCTGTGAGGCCTGTGCCGGAGACGGTGTCATCAAGATAGAGATGCACTTCCTTCCTGACATCTACGTAAAGTGTGATGTTTGTAAGGGAAAGCGGTATAATAGAGAGACATTGGAAGTAAAATATAAGGGAAAGAATATTTCCGATGTTCTTAATATGTCCGTTGATGAGGCTTGTGAGTTCTTCACTAATATTCCTAAGATTTACCACAAAGTAAGAACCCTCAAGGACGTCGGATTAGGATATATTAAGTTAGGTCAGCCTTCGACCCAGCTTTCAGGCGGTGAAGCTCAGAGGATCAAGCTCGCTGCTGAATTGTCCAGAAGGTCGACCGGTAAGACGCTTTATGTGCTCGATGAGCCTACGACAGGCCTTCATATGGCTGATGTCCATAAGCTTGTTGACATTTTGGAGCGCCTCACACAAAATAGTAATACTGTCGTAGTAATAGAGCATAATCTTGATGTTATCAAGACTTGTGACTATATTATCGATCTCGGACCTGAGAGCGGTGACAGAGGAGGAACTGTTATTGCGACCGGTACGCCTGAGCAGATATGTGAGGTTAAGGAATCATATACAGGTCAGTTCCTGAAGCCTCTTCTCGATAGAGCAAAGAGCAAGGGTCAGTATACGACTCTTGAGGCGTTGATAGATAAGGACAGATTAGAGGAAGATGCATTAGAGATCGCGACGGGACCTAAGCCGCGACGTAAAGTTAAAGAAAGTGGAGTATAGATATAATGTCAATTTGTACGAAGTGTAAAAAACGAGTTGCTATCGTTTTTACGAGCCGATATGAAAACGGCGAGAGAATAGATGAGGGATACTGCATCAAATGTGCGTATGAATCCGGTTTGAGCGGAATCAGCGATATGTTTAAAGCTGCAGGTATCACTGATGAGAACATTGATGAGATGAGCGACAGAGTCGAGAATATGCTCGGCGGAACAAGCGGTCCGACAGATCCTGCGGACTTCTTTAAGACCATTCTCAACAATGAAGATATGAATTTGCCGTTTGATGATGATGAACCATATGAATTCGATGAAGACAGTTCCAATACAGGTGTAGTTGATAAGCTCCCTGATGGTGACGAGGGAACTGCCGAGCAGGGTTCTTCAAAGACAAAGGGTAACACCAGAAAAAAGAAACTCAAGTTCTTAAGTGAATTCGGAACAGACCTTACAGAGCGTGCTGCCGAAGGTAAGATCGACAGGATCCTCGGAAGAGACAAGGAGATCGACAGAGTAGTTCAGATCCTCAATAGAAGAACAAAGAACAACCCTGTATTGATAGGTGCTCCTGGTGTTGGTAAGACAGCTGTAGCACAGGGATTGGCTCTTAAGATCGTAGAGGGTAAGGTTCCTGAGAAGCTTCTTTCTATGAGAGTATGGCAGCTCGACCTTCCTGCAATGGTAGCAGGAACCCAGTTCAGAGGTCAGTTCGAGAGCCGTATCAAGGGCGTTATCAATGAAGCTATGCGGGAGGAGAACGTAATCCTCGTAATCGATGAGCTTCATACCATCATGGGCGCAGGCGATGCCGAAGGTTCTACAAATGCCGCTAACATCCTTAAGCCTGCACTTGCAAGAGGCGAGTTGCGTATCCTGGGTTCTACTACTACAGCTGAGTATCGTAAGATCGAGAAAGATTCAGCTCTTGAGCGTCGTTTCCAGAAGGTAATGCTCGATGAGCCTTCAGTTGAAGTTGCTATCGAGATTCTTAAGGGTATTAAAGATTATTATGAGAAGCATCATAACGTAACTTACTCTGATGAAGT
>CADCQX010000365.1 GCA_902803695.1 Oscillospiraceae bacterium | reverse complement strand
CAGTTGAAGATTCGGATAACGTTAATATCGAGACGTTTATCTACGGCCACGAAGGGGAACTTTACGGCAGGGAGATCAAGGTGGAACTTCTGGGATTCGTAAGACCTGAGATGAGATTCTCATCCGTTGACGAGCTCAAGGAACAGGTCGAATCCGACAAGAAAAAAGTGGCGAATTTGTGGGAAAAGGGTAAAATCTTAAACTGATTATATATATAGATGATAAAATATCATTCGATGAATGTTAGGAGAAACAATATATGACTGCGACAGAAGTAAGCTTTCCGAAGCTGGGAATACATTTTAACGTAGACAGCGTTGCCTTTAAGATCTTTGGCATCGAAGTCTATTGGTACGGCGTAATAATCGCACTGGGAATCCTCTTATGCGTTACCCTCGCGATGAAGCATTGCAAGGACAACAGATTCTCCACGGATCTCGTTGCAGACACGATCCTCGTTGCACTTCCTGCAGCGATCGTCGGTGCGAGATTGTATTACGTCATCTGCGAATGGGACAGTTATAAGGACGATCTTAAGAGTATCTTCGATACCAGATCCGGCGGACTTGCCGTCTATGGCGGAATCATCGCCGCTCTCATCGCGATCTTTGTCATGTGCAAGATCCGTAAGATCCCGTTCTCCGCTATCCTTGACTACGGTATTCCTTATCTTCCTTTGGGCCAGGCTATCGGCCGCTGGGGTAACTTCTTCAATCAGGAAGCTTTCGGTACCACGACAACACTTCCTTGGGGTATGACCAGTGAGAAGGTGCAGGCATATCTCCGCGTTTACTGTAAGGATCTGGACAGCAGCATGCCTGTTCATCCTACATTCCTTTATGAGTCACTCGTTAACCTGGCGCTTTTCTTTATCCTTCTTTTTGTTCGAAAAAGATCAAAGCACAACTACGAAGCTACATGCGTTTACCTCGTAGTATACGGATTCGCCAGATTCTTCATCGAGGGCCTTCGTACGGATTCCCTCTATATCGGAAACACAGCGATCAGAACATCACAGCTTCTGTCGTTCATCCTTATGGTCGTAGGTCTGGTCTATATCTTCTATGCAAACGTTAAAAATGTTGAAAGAACATATATCCCTGAAAAGTTCCTCGTACCGAAGGAAGATGATAAGAACAAGACAGTTAAGATCATCAAGCCTACAGGTGAGGTTGAAGTGATCAAGGAAGAAGGAAAAGAAGAAGGATCATCCGATGATACTTCCGTGGACTCTGAACCTGAAGATGAAGAAGAAGTTCATCTTATGGGTGAGATAGAGATGCCGGAAATGCCGGAGGTTCCTGAAGAAACTGAAGAACCTTCTGAAGAGAAGAAAGAAGAAACTGAAGAGTAATAATGGAAAAAGGCAAGTCAGGAATAGAGAGGTTAAGAAATAACAATTACCTCAGAACGGTAGATTATTATCTCATCGTTCCTGTTTTCCTGCTTACCGTTATCGGAATATACGTTTTAAGTAAAGTATTATCATCAGGTTTTGAAGATTATCCGAACAATCTTTATAAGCAGATATTCGCGGCAGGCTTAGGTCTCATGATCACGCTTGTCATCTGTCTTTTGGATACGCACTTCATGAAACTGGTCGGTTGGTGCATCTATGCCGCCGCGCTGTTTCTGTTGATACTCGTCCCTATAGACGGCTTCTCGAACGTAGACAAATGGGGTGCCGACTCATGGCTCAGTATTCCTGTCATCGGTATGTTCCAGCCTTCGGAGTTAGCGAAGATAGGACTTGTCATGGTGGCGGCGGACATTTTCGAGAAGATGGGCGAAAAGGAGATAAGCCTTCTCAAAGGCTTCGGACTTTTGGCTCTCGTTTACGGACCGCCGATGTTACTTATCCTTAATCAGCCTGACTTGGGAACTGCAATGGTTATTGCATTCTCGTTCGTATGTATCCTCTTCGTATGGGGAGTTAAGTACAGATACTTCCTTCTCGCGATATCTGCGGTAATCGTTATCGGTATCCCGTTCATCTGGAACTTCTATCTGAAGGCTTACCAGAAGAAGAGGATCCTGTCTCTCGTTTTCGAGGGAACGGATATCAGAGGTGAGTATAACCTTGTCCAGTCCAAAGCGGCCATCGCTTCCGGAGGTCTCGCGGGCAACCACACGGGCGTGTTCGTCCGAGTGCCTGTTAAGGAGTCGGACTTTATCTATTCTGCGGTTTCCGAGCACCTCGGATTTATCGGAACGACAGCAGTACTTCTCCTGGCGTTCTTCTTCCTGTGCAGAAGCATCTACGTAGCAGCAAGGTCAAACCGTAAAGCATATTCCTACATCGTAATAGGACTTACGGCAGCTTTTGCATTCCATTTTATCGAAAACATGGGTATGTCCGTAGGACTTCTTCCTGTCACAGGTATCCCGCTTCCGTTCATAAGTCTAGGCGGTACCGCGATGATGGTTAACTACATATCCTTCGGAATAATACTGAATATCTCGATGGATCGTAAGATCTCAACGTAAGAAGAAATAATAAACAAAAACAACCAGCACTGATTGGACCAGGAGCATGAACGGTACAGGGAAGACGAAGTACCATTTCTTGGTCTTGTGCCTGAATATCATCATTCCCAACAAAGCACCCAAAGATCCGCCTATTGCGGCGAGCAAAAGGAGCGTAGAGATACGTATCCTTCTTTTGTGTGCCTTCGCGGCAGCTTTGTCGACGCCGTAGACAATGAAGGTCACGATATTGATCACTATAAGATAAATGATTAAGTATTTCATGTTGAACATTTTACCACTTTTATGAATTATTCAAAATTCAGTATTGAACAATAAACAGTAGTGTGCTATATTCAGTACTGTAAGAACAAAAATAGTGGAGGAGGTACATAATGAACATACAGTTCAAAAAAGGTGTTTTGGATATGTGTGTGCTGGCGATGCTCCGTGAGAAGGACAGTTACGGATACGATATAGCCGATTCTCTTTCCAAGAAGATCATGCTGGCAGACGGAACCGTATATCCGATCCTTCGCAAACTCGCGGCAGACGGAATGGTCAGTACATATCTGATGGAGTCACAGAACGGCCCGCCGAGAAAGTATTACCATCTCACGGAATCGGGCAAGAACACATTGGAAGAATATATAAAAGACTGGGAAGAATTTAACAAGGTAGTTACAGGAATAATTGGAGGGCAAGACATTGAATAAGAAAGAATATTTAGATCTTCTGAGTAAAGAACTCGGTGCATTGCCTTATAACGATGTAAAAGAGATAACAGACGAGATCGATGCTCATTTTGAAATGGCAAAGCAGGAAGGCAAGTCTGAAGAGCAGATATCTGATGATCTCGGTGATGTTCATGAACTTGCCAAGTCATATATCAACTGCACACCGTATAAGCTCCCGCAGGTTCTTAAGGATAAGGAACCTAAGAAGAAGAGTTCCACATGGGCGAAGATATTCTCTATCGCGATCTGCTGTGTAGCAGTTCCGATCACTTGCCTCTGGGTATGGTTCGATGTAGGTCTCGCTACTAAGATCATCGCTTCGAGCAGTGTATTTGTATTAAGACTTACTAACTTCGGAAACTACGGCGCATACAAATTCGCAGTTATCATGAACCAGATCGGATCCATCTTTTATGTAATCTTCCTGGGTTGCCTTTTGTACTTCGGCATCAGACTCTTGATCGCTGCCGGCAAGAAGTTCATCAGGTTTAACAGAAAGCTTTGGACAAGGGGGTTCTGATAAATGAAAAAAAGAGACATAGTAATCCTCATAGTCGGTGTATCTGCACTCGTGCTCACGATAATCTTTAAGAGTGTTGCCGGCGTGTCTGCACTTCGCACATTCGGCCAGTCTGAAGACTGGAGCGACATCAAGGGCTGGTTCAAGGACAGAGGCCACGACATCACGCATTTCAGCTTTAGTGATTTCAACAGCGAGTACGTTAAGATCGATAATACCGGTATCCATATCGTTGACGGAGATGACATCATCTCTATCGATAAGGAAGGCATCTTCGTAGGAGATGAAGACGATAAGGTAGTTGTAAACAAAGACGGAGTCGTCGTAAAGAATGATTCTACAGATGTTACGATCGACAATTCGGGCGTACATGTAGAAGATACGGAAGCAACAGAAAACTGACGAGGGAAGACTCATAGAAAAGGAAGAGGTTGTCACATAAGTGGCGGCCTTTTTCTTTTGCTCTTTTTCTCGAAAAAACGCGCATCCGAAGCCGATATTCAGCCTTCAAAATCCATTTTGTAATAAATCTTGCGAATGTTACAAAAATATTAAACTTTTTTTGAAAATTCACTTGCAAATGCCAAGATTTACTAATAAAATGTACACATGTGGAGGAAATGGGAGTAAAAATCCCATTTCGGGGAGAAAAGTGGAGAATATCCCGGAAATCTTCCTGATCGAATAAAACAGGAGTTAGAAGTGGCACGCGATATCAAAAAAATCGATGGCAAAGGCAGATTTATCATTCCGGCTAAGCTTAAGAATAAGTTTGGTGACGGTTTGGTTGCGACCATAAGCCTCGATCCCGGATATCTCTGTCTCTACACAGTTGCTGATTTCGAGAAGATCAAGGATCAGTTCAGAAAGAACAATTCAATGGATCCTGTGATCAGAGCATTGGCAAGAGCATTGATCGGTGAGTCTTTGGAACTCGTTCCTGATTCACAGGGAAGGATCAGTCTTACAAGTGAATTGTGGGAAAAGATCGGTGCTAAGCCGGGCGATGAGATATGCGTAACTGATGTTTTGGATAAGATCGAGATCTGTACCAAGGCTCATTACGAAGGCAACACTGTAGATATCAGTCAGCTTGTCGGCTTGGATCAGAAGTATTATGTTGAAGGACTCTGATTTTACACATATTCCCGTTTTATTTGATGAATGTATGGATGCTCTGTGCATCAAGCCTTCGGGCGTCTACGTAGACTGTACGGCAGGCGGCGGGGGACACAGCATGGGTATCCTGCAAAGGCTTTCTTCCTCAGGTCTTCTTATCTCTCTTGATAAGGATGACGAAGCACTTGCAACATGCCGCAGAAAGGCAGAGGGCAAGGATAACTGGAAGATAGTCAAATCTGATTTTTCCAGGATCGATGAGGTCTTGGAGGAATTGAACCTTGAAAAGGTAGACGGTATTCTTGCTGATCTCGGTGTTTCTTCTCATCAGATCGATACGGATGAGAGAGGATTCTCTTATGCCAAGGATGGTCCTCTTGATATGAGGATGGATACGACTCAGGAACTTGATGCTTCGGTAGTCGTAAACACATATTCTGAGGCAGATCTTACAAGAATATTCCGTCTCTACGGAGAAGAGCGATTCGCAGGAAGGATCGCAGCAGGGATCGTAAGAGACAGAGAAAAGGAACCTTTTACGAGAACTGTTGAACTGGCGGGAAAAATCGCATCCTATGTACCGGGTAAGGCCAGAAACGAAGACCAGCATCCGGCAAGAAGATGCTTCCAGGCCATAAGGATCGAAGTGAATCACGAACTTGAATCTGTCGAGAGGCTTTTGGATGTGGGACCTAAGCTTTTGAAGGACGGAGGAAGGATGGCAGTAATATCCTTCCACTCTCTGGAAGACAGGATCGTAAAAGAAAAGTTCAGAGAGCATGCTTCTCCTTGTACTTGTCCAAAGAATTTTCCGGTTTGTGTATGCGGAAAGGTAAGCCTCGGAAAAGTAATAACAAATAAGCCTATTACGGCTTGCGAAGAAGAAATAAAAAACAATTCGAGAGCACACTGCTGCAAGCTACGTGTTTTCGAGAAAACAGAAGTGAAGTAATTGGAGGGTAACGTGACTAAGAAGGCGGAGAGACATCAAGATTATGCTCTTGATATGTATGTTGATGAGGAATTAGACATAGAGAGCATCCTTTCCGACGATAAGCCTGAATATCATTATCAGGATGGAAAGATGACTCTTGTAGAAAAGGGGTATTACTCCAAAGATGAGGTTATGTCACGTACCTCTGATTTTAATAAGAACCACAAGTCCGGAAATAAGTTCGATACAGAAGCAAGAAAGAAGCTTTCCAGAAGAAACAGAAAAAGGACACTTCAGACAATCTTTGCCGTAAGCATCATTGCTTTGGTAGGTGTGTTCTTTGCGCTCGTTCTTTATCCACAGGCTGAACTTTCAGAGTTGAGCCGTGATAATTCAGATAAGAAGGATGAGATCTCCGAACTTAAGAAGGAGATCCTTGATGCAAAGGGTGAGCAGAATGGTGTTACTGATATGGACAGTATCAGAGCACAGGCTATGGCTCTCGGAATGCAGAATCCTAACGCTAACCAGATCGTAAATATACCGATGCCGGGTTCTGACAGACTCGTATCCGTTGCTGCCGGAGACTCAGACAGAGTTGATGATAATGAGATCGAAGCAGCTGTGAAGAAACTTGTTGAGTATTATCACGACAAGGGATCAGAGAATAATTGACGGGCAGGTCAGAAGGTATGGAAAATACAAGCAGATATAACGAAAAGTCTTCCAAGGTCTTGCTTTGCATAGCTTGGGGACTTTTGACAATATTCGGGTTTTATCTCATATTCAATCTTTATATTATCTCGGTCAAAGAGCATGATGTTCATGCCAAGGCTGCAGGTGAGACTCAGTGGAAGTTCCTTACATATTCTGCTGAGAGAGGATTGATCTATGATGCGAACGGATATCAGCTCGCATCCAATACTTATGACTATACGATGGTATGTACGCCGAAGAATGTCGTAAGTGATCCTGATGATGCAAGTAAGAAGGTATCCCGTGATGAGATAATCGATTACTTTACTTCCATTTTGGAGATCGACAGACAGAAGCTCGAAGAATCCATACCTGTAGATCCTACAGATACCAGCGATCCGTTGGTCAAGCTTGGCGGTAAGGATGTATGCCGTAATATATCCGCTGAGAAGAAGGAGATCCTCGTTAAGTACATTAAGGAACATGACATCGGAGGTATCACTTTCGTTGCTGTTCCTCAGAGATATTATAACTACGGAAACTTCGCATCGCAGATCATCGGATATGCAAATAACAACGGTGACGGACTTAACGGAATAATCGGTCTTGAAGCTTACTACAATGATCTTCTTTCCGGTTATGACGGCTACAGATATGCAGAAGTAGATGCGAGAACGGAAGGTGTTCTTCCTTATGCTGCGCCTGTAGTTGCAGATCCTGTAGACGGTAAGAGCCTGATACTTAATATCGACGTTAATATCCAGCAGATCGCAGAGGAAGCATGCCGTGATGCATATGATAAATATGCTCCGAGAGAAGGCTGCTGCTGTATCGTTATGAATCCGAACACAGGTGCGGTTCTTGCCATGGCTTCAATGCCTGACTACGATCTTAATGATCCTTACGGCATGCCATACGGAATGCAGGCATATGACTGGAACATGATGACTGAAGACGAGAAGGTCGAGTATCTTATCGGTGATGTATGGCGTAACAGATGTATATCCGATACATACGAGCCGGGTTCCACATTTAAATCTCTTACGACAGCTATCGGCTTTGAAGAGAACCTCTACAAAGAAGATGATATGTTCAGTGATGCTCCTATCCAGGTAACTGATATCGATACGATCTCCTGCTGGATGCAGAAGTCTTACGGATATAACCACGGTACAGAGACTCTTGCGGAAGGTTTCCAGCAGTCATGTAACCCTGTATTCGTTCAGATGGCATATACGATCGGTCTTAACAAGTATTATGACTACGTTCATACATTCGGTTTCTATGAGCCGACGGGTATCGATCTTCCAGCTGAGGGAGTAGGTATCTTCCATACTGATCCGAGCCTTG
>CADCQX010000364.1 GCA_902803695.1 Oscillospiraceae bacterium | reverse complement strand
TTCTGTTGACGCACTTGTTGAAGCTCTGACATCCGACATCGAAGTAGCTATTCCTTCCGAGGAATCTGCTCCTGTTGAAGTTCCGACAGCTTCCATCGATGATAAGGCATTCAACAAGATCTCCTACGGTCTTTATGTCCTTACGACAAAGTGGGGGACATTTGATAACGGCTGTATCATCAACACCGTAACACAGATCACTTCCCAGCCGGGAAGGATCTCAATCGCGGTCAACAAGAACAACCTTTCAAATCAGATCATTAAAGAGACAGGAATATTCAACGTTTCAGTATTGACTGAAGATGCTACATTCGATATCTTCAAGAAGTTTGGTTTTGTATCAGGAAGAGAGCAGGATAAGTTCACGGCTGAAGAGAAGAATGACAGAACAGCTAACGGACTCACCTACTATAAAAAGGCGACCAATGCGGTTATCTCTGCAAAGGTGGTCGATACTCTGGAATATGAGACACATACTGTTTTCGTTGCTGAGGTTACGGAAGCAAAGGTGCTCTCTGATGTAAGATCTGTAACGTACCAGTACTACTTCGATCACATTAAGCCGAAGCCGGGCAACTATGAGGAGAAGAAAAAGGGCTGGGTATGCAAGATCTGCGGATACGTTTATGAAGGCGACGAACTGCCTGAGGATTATGAATGTCCTTTGTGTAAGCACGGACCTGCCGATTTTGAGAGAATAGAATAAAACAGAAAAATAAAGTGTGTAGAAAGAGGATTTAGAGATGAAGGAATTTGCAGAAGGTAAATGGAGTAATCACATCAACGTTCGTGATTTCATTGTGCGTAACTATACGCCATATGACGGAGACGAGAGTTTCCTCGCATCACCTACAGAGCGTACGCTGAAGATCTGGGACAAGCTTTCTAAGCTCATGGACCAGGAACGTGAAAAGGGAGGAGTTCTTGATGTAGATACCAAGACCATCTCCGACATCGATGCATATGCACCGGGTTATATCGACAAGGATAACGAGATCATCGTTGGTCTTCAGACAGATGCACCACTGAAGCGTGCGGTAATGCCTTTCGGCGGTATGAGAATGGTCAAAAATTCTCTCGACGCTTATAACTATGAGATGGATCCGAGGATCGAGGATATCTTCAAGTACAGAAAGACTCATAACGATGGTGTTTTCGATGTATATACACCTGCAATGAGAGCTGCACGTAAGAGCGGTATCATCACGGGACTTCCTGATGCATACGGCAGAGGACGTATCATCGGTGACTACAGACGTATCGCACTCTATGGTGTTGATAAGCTCATCGAAGAGAAGATGAACACAAAGGATGACTTCGACCATCCTTACATGAGCGATGATTATATCAGACAGAGAGAAGAGCATGCTGAGCAGATCAAGGCTCTCGGTAAGCTCAAGAAACTTGGCGAGTCCTACGGATTTGATATCTCCAAGCCTGCTACTGATACAAAGGAAGCTTTCCAGTGGGTATACTTCGGTTACCTCGCTGCTGTTAAGGAGCAGAACGGTGCAGCTATGTCTCTCGGACGTGTAAGCACATTCCTCGACATCTACGCACAGCGCGACCTTGAAGAAGGCCGCTATACAGAGTCTGAGATCCAGGAGATCGTTGATGACTTCATCATGAAGCTCCGTATAATCAGATTCCTTCGTACACCTGCTTATGACGAACTGTTCTCCGGTGATCCTAACTGGGTAACAGAGTCCATCGGCGGTATCGGTGCAGACGGACGTCACATGGTTACGAAGATGAGTTACAGATTCCTTCACACGCTCACTAACCTGGGTCCTGCACCTGAGCCTAACATGACGGTGCTTTGGAGCACACACCTTCCTGAGAACTTCAAGAAGTACTGTGCAATGATGTCCATCAAGACATGCTCCATTCAGTACGAGTCAGACCGTATCATGAGAAAGAGATTCGGTGATGATTACGGTATCGCTTGTTGCGTATCCGCTATGGTAATCGGTAAGCAGATGCAGTACTTCGGTGCACGTGCAAATCTTGCAAAGGCACTTCTTTATGCCATTAACGGCGGACGTGATGAGAAGAGCGGACTTCAGATCGGACCAGAGCTTCTCGCTTGCCGCGGTACATATCTTGATTACGAGGATGTTATGCGTAAGTACGACGTTATCCTCGACTGGCT
>CADCQX010000363.1 GCA_902803695.1 Oscillospiraceae bacterium | reverse complement strand
TATTTCCATGCTGGTTGATATCGCCGAATTATACGATGCGGATGTCCGTGAGATAATCGACGGAGAAAGGTTAGATAATATGAACAGCGAAGTTAAAGCAGTGGCCGAGAAAATGGCCGACTATTCCGGAAACGAAAAGAAAGATGCCCTTGGATGGATCCGAAAAGCAAGTCTTGCTATGACGATAGTATCGCTTTTGGGAACATTCGTAAGTTTTTTGAAATATTCTACGATCATCAGACATTTACAAGAACTATTAGTGACTCACTTATTATCAAACACTATGTTTTTACTGGTGTTCGGTTCAATAGTTTTTCCATTCTGCCTGACAATAATATCCTGTATGATCACTCTCTATACAAATGGAAAATTAAAAGCGGCTGAAGAAAACAAAGCAGTTAATAATCTCTTTAAAGTAATAACGATAATCGCAATAATACTGGCTATCTTAAGCCTGATTTTTACTCCGATATTAGCAAGGATCGAAGTAGTCAATGAAAATATACGCATTTTCCCAATGTAAGGTTTAAAGAAATACCATCCACGGATCTTTTTGCTGAAGATCAAGAGAATACTCCATCCTCTCACCTGTTATCGGATGATCGAACCCGAGCATAAATGACTGAAGGGCGATATCGCCCTTGTATAAGCCGCTTCCGTATCTGGCATCACCCAGGAGCGGATGACCTATATACTGAAGCTGGGTCCTGATCTGATGGGATCTTCCGGTATTAAGGTCGATCTCAACAAGAGATATCTTCTTACCCTTGTATTCGCCTTCAGCTGCTACTTCATATGATAACTTAACAGGTTTGGCATCCTTAGGCGCCTTCCCTGCTTCAAATATCTTGGTGTTGTTCGTCTTTGGATCTTTAAGTGCGTAATGAGTAAGTGTGCCCTTTTTGTCTTTGAAATTGCCCTCGACTACGGCACGGTAGCGTTTGGTGACTTTACGATCGCGGATCTGTGCACTTATCCTTGATGCGCACTTGCTTGTTTTCGCGAAGACCATAAGGCCAGATACCGGCCTGTCGAGCCTGTGTAATAATCCCAGAAAAACAGCACCGGGCTTATTATACTTCTCTTTTATATATTCCTTTAAAAGAGTAAGCATGTCAGGCGCATCAGAACCGTCAGCCTGGGAAAGCACTCCTGCAGGCTTTACGGCAACAATAAGATGATTGTCTTCGAAAACGATAGTCAGATCTTTATATGTCATAGATATGTACCGGGAGTCCAACGGGCTGTAGCTCCGCATGGAAGATGGATCCCCATCTGGCTTATCGGAAGGCAAAGTTCCTGCGCGTCAACGGAACCGCCGTGTTTCTGGGCAACGCCCAAAGCCAGGACATCACCTGATGCCTGAGCAGTTATCTCGGATGCATATGAACTGATGATAAAGAATAAAGGATCATCGGAAAGAAGCTGTTCGCATTTAGTTACCAGATCATAAAGAGCATCTTCGAGTTTCCAAAGTTCGCCCTTCGGTCCTCTTCCGTATGCAGGCGGATCCATTATGATACCGTCATACTTACGGCCTCTCCTGATCTCACGGTCAACAAAGCTCATACAGTCTTCAGCGATAAAGCGGACGTAACTATCCGCATATCCTGACTCCTTGAGATTTTCCTTAGCACGGGCGATCATGCCCTTAGAAGCATCTACATGAACGGTCTCATCTGCCCCGTGAGCAGCGGACGCGATCGTCGCTCCTCCCGTATAAGCAAACAGATTAAGGATCTTGATGTCCTTCTTTCCCTGCTTTTTGGCATTCTCGATAAGATTACCGCAGTAATCCCAGTTGGCAGCCTGTTCAGGGAAAAGACCCGTATGCTTGAAAGATGTAGGTTCGATGATAAATGTCAGTTCCTTGCCGAGGGAATTGTATTTGATCTTCCAATTGGACGGCATAGGCTTGATCTTAGTCCAGGAACCGCCTCCGGTCTGACTTCTGTTATATATCGCATGCGGCTTTGGCCATTCACAGAGTATCGGCCAAACGGATTGAGGATCAGGTCTTCTTAAGAACACATCTCCCCAACGCTCGTATTTCTCACCGCCGCCTGCGTAAATAACCTCAAAATCTTCCCAATTGTCAGCAGAAAACACTGTTTGCCCCTCCGTTACTTAACTTCAAGCGGTTCTTCAGTCTTCGCGAAAACTTCGTCATTCCACCTGAGTTCTATAGTGTAATTTCCGCTGGAGAACTTGCTGACACCAACAAAGTCTGCAGAGAAATCAACTACGACAATAACGGAATCCTTGATCTCGATATCATATGATGCGAGCTTCTTATCGTTGTCATCTCTAAGAACAACCTCAAACCTGAGATTAACAGGTGTAATAAAATAGAATGCGCACTGCAAAGCGACCGGATCAGTCAGCTTATTAAGGTGCAACGGAGTTGAGAACATCGGATCATACCACAATGCTTCAACATATACATTATCAAAATAATCAGTTGTCAGTTCGACCGGGAAACCGTCTTCATCACAGATATTCAGTGATGAATATCCTGCAGTCGTAACGTCGATCACTTCCTGAAGATTGCTGAATTTCCACTGTTTACCATCTTTTTCGAGATGCAAAGTCATATTCTTCTTTTTAGACTTCATATCACCGATCTCAGATTTGAAATCCTTAACGGTATGGTACTCAGTAGCTTCGAACTTCTCGCTGATATCCTTATAAGAGAGCTTTAACTTACAGTCAGCGCTCTTATTATCTTCTCCCAGCTCTAACTCGGCGATCTTCATCTTACATGTATAAACTGAATCGAAGATCTCCTGCTGTTCATCAGAAAGCTCAGGAAGCTCCAATTTCTTGATCGAATTATCAGACATAACAGTCAATGGATTCGTGGAAATTTCTTCCACGAACCCATAAACGTAATCTTCAACTCTTTCAAATGCTCGTTCTCTGATGTATTCCGTGCATCCTGTTGACATGACCAGTATTGCAGCGATCAGAATAACCGAGAACGTAATCCTGAATGATTGTCTAATGTATTTCTTACTTATCATTTAACCTCAACAGTAGATGAAACGATCAATTTACCGTCCTTATCAACGCATTCAACGGTATATGTTCCATCAAATTCCGTGAGACCGCACTCATCCGGCTTAAGATAGCATACAAGGAATGTGGTGCTGTCGTAGATACTGTCTACAATAAGAGTGTTGCCATCCTCATCATAGAACTTGTAATCGAAATCCATCATGGTGTTGTAATCAAGAATAAAGAGATCAAATTCAAGATAATCAGGCTCTGCACTATACCAGTCTACAAAATAGATGTTATCTACCTGCTCGGAATCACCGAATTCTTCCTCAACAACGGTATAACCGAAGTCCTTGTAGGAAGAAGAGCATGTGTAGGTCTCGATCAACTCATCTTTTTCATCAAAGAGACGGAATTCAAAATCATGGTTACCGAAATAACCCTTACCATCTGTATAATCCTGGAAATCCTTAGCGCTGACGCTACAGATAACAAGACCTTCACCATCTTCTTCGATTGCATATACATATGCCCAGCAGATGTATTCACCGTCAACATAAACTTCGTATACGATGTCATCTGCCCAAGAAAGAGATACAGCATCGATATCAATGATTACATCAAGCTCAACTCTACCCGCATTAGGGAATACATATGAACTGTCATTCTTATACTTATTACCGCAATCGTACCAGTAATAATCTCCAGTCATAGCTTCTCTGTAGTCACCGTCAAAATCGGCTGCAGTAGTTGTCGGTTCAGTTGTTTCAGTAGTAGTTGGATCAGTATCGATCACAGGTTCACTCAAATAGTCTGTATAATCGAAGTCGCCCCATGTACATACGGCCTTAAGAGCCTTGGAAGCATTATTAACCTTCCAATCACCGTCATCATTCTCGAGTTCGAGCTTAACATCTACATCATTCATTTCATCGCTCTTCTCAAGTTCATATACTATATCACCGGCATCGTAGAACTCACCGTTCTTGATAATGCCTTTGTAATCCAGAACTGAGAATGTGATTGATACTTCAGCACTGTCCTCATCACCGTCAACGGAATCCTCATCAACTTCATAATTCAAGTTGCTAAGAATGGCCTCATAAATGTCCTTTTCATCGCTGTCATAGTCACTTCCTACAACAAGCTCATCAAACAGATCTGCTGCCTTCTTATCTGAAGAGAGCTCTTCAAAACTGTCTGCATCAGCTTTCTCGATAGCCTTTGCAAAGTTCTCGGCAACCTCAACTATTTCATCCTCATCAAAGTCGCCCTTCTTTGATTTCTTCTTTTTGTCGTCTGTCTGAAAAGAACTACATCCGAACAAAGATGCAGCCATAGTCAAAACAAGAACAATGCTGATAGTTTTTTTCATCTTTCCACTCCTTACTTAAAGTCTGATAATATCATGTTTCCAGCAGAATCATAAACAATTATGCACTCAACAACAGAAAGACTGTCAACACTGGTATCAGCAGCCTCAACTGTGAGTTCTACATAAGAACTGGTGCTCTTAGCCTCGAACATATCACTGGTGTAGACCAACTCACCGTCTGTGTTATACAGTTCAAAGTAAACATCATAGTTCTTGTTGGATGGGAGATCGAACCAAAGATCATATTCGATAAAATCACTATTAGTGATATACCATCCGGAAGAGATGTAGTAATCATAGAATTCACTGTCACCAAAGACAATGTTGTTGCTTGACATTGAAGAACCTGAACCTGAACCCGAGCTAGAGCTGGAAGACTTGGTAACATCACAGGATTCGCGCCAGAACTCGTTATCATTAAAGTCGTAGCATACGAAAGTATACGTACCGGAATCAAGGTATTCTCCATTATTAAGAAGATAACCGTTATATAGAGCATAATAGGTATCTCCGTAGAATGTGTCGTCAACGAATTCACCTTGATAGAGCGGCTCCTGATCATCATTGAAGAAAACTTCATAATAGCAATCCTTAGCCAGATCCTTACCGTCGGTCTTAACATCGAACTCAATGTAGATTACATTTTCAAACTGGTTTCCGGAGCCGGAGTCATAATCATGAGCCCAGCTGGTCTTCTTAATGAAATTGGAATAATCTACGCAGAAGTCATAATGGAAATCCTTCCATGTGAAAAGATCAACAAAAATCTTTTCATAGTCAGCCAGTTCCCAATGTCTCCTCTCCATTACAAATGTAATGTGAACCTTCGTTTCTACTGTCTGATCATAATCCTTGAGGAGTTTGTAGTACTCCTTAGCGTTCTCAGCCTTGCCGGATTTGAAGAGACCGAGATAATCGACATGCTTGAAATACACATCGATCTCACCTTCTTTTCTGGCATGGGACGCAAAAGCGGAATTGTAGTCGATCTCATAAGTAAGCGTACTTCTGATATAGTCGCTTATCTTCTTCTGAGACTTATCCCACATATCATTGTCGTAGAAAACATCCAATTGATCCTCGACATCTCTGTCTTTTTTCTCATCAAGGACAGAATTTTCCTCGAAAAAGTCATAGTCAGCAGCTATGACACTGTCGCAGACCTCAGCCGTGAATTCCCTTACTTCATCGTCTGCTGTCTCCGTGATGCTCGTACACGCCGTCAAAGAGGCGATCATCGAAACGAGCAAAAGAAAAGCTATGTATCTAACCTTCATCAAAATTTCTCCTTGTTATTATAATAACAGAGATATTATATCATTTATTTTTTTAAAAGAAATATTCGGGGCCGTTTTGCACCCAAAGTGCTTGAAAACACGCGAATTGTGAAGATATTTAGTCAACTATAATCCCAAATTGAGAATTATTTCACATTTTTTAAGTGATATTTTTCACATTTAAGATATAATTAAAATAATTGGGTTTAATTCTTATGCCGTTAAGGGAGGAAATGGAACATGTCACAGACACCACATATCTTGATTTGCGATGATGATCCGGTCGTACACGAGTCATTGGCTTTGTACTTTGAAAACGAACACTTTACACATTCTGATGCATATGACGGAAGAGAAGGCCTTGCTATGGTCGCTGAAAATAAGCCGGATCTTATCCTTCTCGATGTAATGATGCCTGAACTTACAGGTCTTGAGGTCTGCAAAGAGATCCGCAAGACTTTATCTACACCTATTATCATTCTCACAGCTAAGGGTGAAGAGATCGACAGAGTAGTCGGTCTTGAGATCGGAGCTGATGACTACATCGTTAAGCCATTCTCCCCTCGTGAGGTTATTGCCAGAATAAAGGCAGTACTCAGAAGAAGCAATGAGCCTACCGAGGTTTCCAATATCCTCCGTTTTGAGGGATTGGAGATCAATCTCGATAACTATCAGATCAAGGTTAACGGCGAGATCATTCCTTGTACTCCGAAGGAAGTTGAGATCCTTCATCTTCTCGCTTCCAATCAGGGACAGGTAATGAGCCGTGATCAGATCCTCTTCAAGATCTGGGGATATGATTTCTCAGGTGATCCTCGTACCGTTGATACTCATATCAAGCGTATCAGACAGAAAGTATTCCTTGACGGAGCTCCTTGGAGCATTCAGACCGTATATAGTGTAGGTTATAAATTCGAGGTCGTTTGATAATGTACAAAAGTGTGTTGCTACGTAAAACCATCATCCTGTTGTTGGTTGCTTTGTTTGCATCCGCTTTATTCACGACTTTTGCTTTTACTATTGCCGGTAAATCCGCGACGTTCCTGGCTCAAAGTGACAGGTCAAAGGAACAGATCAATTCTCTTGCCAGTTTTTTCAGCACTTACCCTGAGCTCATAAATGATGAGAAGATCACTGATGCCCTGTTTTCCGATACTTCGATAACAGGAAACAGTATCTTCCTTTTCTCGAAAGAAGGAGAGTTGGTTTATAGCCCGACAAACCCTTCTGCAACCGATTACAAGTATTTTGACACGTACATATTATATGCACAGGAAAATATGCTGGATAAGATCAGTTTGGAACAGAACTCCAAGACTCTTACTATCGGCAATAATCTGCTTGACAGGATAATCATGGTTCAGCAACCAGTATACATTGACGGAGAGATCGCCTATTACATTATCTCTGTATCATCAGTTTCAGAGAGCAATCAGCTGGTAAACAAATTCGTTAATGTCCTGTTGATATCTACCCTCTTTGTAGCATTCGGAATGCTCATTCCGGTATATCTTGTTACCAGGAAGATCGTAGATCCTATCAATTCCATAAGTAATATCACCAGAGAATATGCTGCCGGCGACTTTACCGTGCGAGCAAACGAGAATTATAAAGGCGAGGTCGGAGAGATCGCTAAATCGTTTAACTATCTGGCTGACCAGCTCTCTAAGTCCATTTCCGATCTTACGATTGAGCGTAACAGACTCAAAGAAGTATTTGATGTTATTACAGACGGTATCGTGGTAGTTGATGCCGATATTAAGCCAATTGTTATCAATAAGACAATGGATACCCTTTTCGATAAGGTACAGAAGAAGAATCTCTTTACAGAGAAGCTTCAGCTTATCCCTTTTGACGAAGTATGGGAGGCTTTCTCCAACGTTGTTCAGACTTCCGAGAATTACGAAAATACTTTGGAAGGTCCGAACTATGCTTACCATGTAGCGATCTTCCCTAAATACGACATCGATAACGTAACCTGTATCGGTGCTACGGGTTTCTTCCGAGATATCTCCGAGGAATTGAAGCTCGAAAGGACCAGAAAGGATTACGTTGCAAATATCTCTCATGAGCTTCGTACACCGCTTCAGACTTTGCGAGGTCTCATTGAGCCGTTGTCTGACGGAATGGTAAAGAAAGAGGAAGACCGTATGCGTTACTACGGTATCATCCTTCACGAGACCATGAGACTTTCAAGACTCATCGACGACATGCTTGAGCTTTCCAAGCTTCAGTCCAGAACGCTCGCATTTAAGACATTCCCGTTCGACTTGAATCAGCTTCTTATGGAGGTTGAGACCAAGTTTATGCCGGTTATGAAAGATGCTAACCTTAACTTCAAGGTTTCATTCAATACCGGTGAGCTTCCTACTGTTATGGGTAACCCTGACCGTGTAGAGCAGATCCTCGTTATCCTCATGGATAATGCCAAGAAATACACTCCGGCAGGAGGCTCGATAACTATTGCTGCAGAATATCATGAAGATACCGATAAGGTTTTCGTTTCAGTTATTGATACGGGACAAGGTATCCATGAATACGATATCAATCATATATTTGACAGATTCTTCAAGGCAGACCGCGCCAGAGGTAAAAAAGGCACGGGCTTGGGTCTTGCTATCGCCAAAGAGCTTCTCACCTATATGGGCGAGGATATCACCGTTGACAGTACTTATGGCGAAGGAACCACATTCACGTTCACTTTGAAGAGAGTCGGAGCTCAGAATACATGGTTCTAAACGATCAGGAAGAAATCAGGATCAACAAGTACATCTCCTCATCAGGTTATTGTTCCAGAAGAGAAGCAGATAAGCTTATCGAAGAAGGAAAAGTAACTATTGACGGTGTTGTCGCCATTAACGGCAGCAAGGTACTTCCGGGACAGACTGTACTCGTTAACGGCGAGCCTGTTGTACCGACGGATGATCATCTTTATATCGCACTGAATAAGCCTCTCGGCATAACATGTACTACAGATAAGAGAGACAAGGATAATATCATCGATTTCCTCGGTTTTGAGGAGAGGATCTTCCCTATCGGCCGACTCGACAAGAATTCGTCCGGCCTGATCCTTCTGACCAATGACGGGTCTATAGTCAACAAACTTCTCAGAGCTGAACACGGACACGAGAAAGAATACGTAGTCAAAGTCGATAAGAAGATCGATGATGAATTCGTAAAGAAGATGGAAAACGGTCTCCCTGTTTTAGACCAGATCACTCTTCCCTGCAAAGTAACGCCTACAGGTCCCTATACTTTCAAGATCATACTTACACAAGGCCTGAACCGGCAGATAAGAAGGATGTGCGAATACTTAGGCTACCGCGTAGTAAGCCTTAAGAGAATACGTTTTATGAATATACTCCTGGGTGATATGAAACCCGGCGAATACCGTTATCTCAACAATAAAGAGAAGCAGATACTTCTTACAAATCGTGCTCGCCTTCCTTGAACTTAAGGATGAAACTCTCCTTATAGGTGACGTTCTTCTTAAGCGGAAGACTTGAAGTATTTGTTCTTGTTCTCTCGATCTCTTTGGAACAGAAATCCAGGAACAATTCGCAGTATTCATT
>CADCQX010000362.1 GCA_902803695.1 Oscillospiraceae bacterium | reverse complement strand
TGCGATCTGACGGCAGAGCTCTGAACCTATGGATCCGCCTCCACCTGTAACAAGGATCGTCTTACCGGATATCATTCCGAATACTTCATCATTATTAATGGTTATAGGATCTCTTCCGAGAAGATCAGTCAGTTCTACATCTTTAAGCTGACTTACCTTAACCTCTCCACTGGCCAATTGGATCATTCCAGGTAAAGTCCTGAGCTTACAACCAGTCTCTTTACAGATATTCAGGATATCCCTTCGAACAGTCGCAGAGGCCGCAGGTATCGCAAATATAACAGTGTCAATCTCGTATTCGGCTACCTTCTCGATGATATCGTCTCTTCCTCCGACGATCGGAACACCGTATAATGCTCTTCCCCACTTCTGCTCATTGTCATCGATTATACATACAGGCACTTGATTGGTAGTCGTGGAGTATTTAAGATCTCTTACTAGCATACTTCCCGCAGATCCGGCTCCTATTATCATGACTCTTTCTTCTTTAGTCTTACTGTCAGTTTTCTTTCCCGTATAACCCCTGAGAGCATATCTTAATGTCCTGTATCCGAATCTGACCGCTAAGTGAAGAATAAATGACATCAATAATCCGATACAGTAGTAGGATCTCGGCATATTAAAATCAAGAAGGATACCGCATATCGAGAAAAGGACAAAGAGGACGCCATAGGATTTAACAACACCCAACGCCTCGTCTATACTTACAAAAGACCAGATACTGTGATAGAGCTTAAAGATATAGAAGACTACGCAGGTAAGGACACACCAAAGGGGCATCATCCATACATATGTCTCGAGATATTCTATCGGTATATTAGCCAGTGAAAATTCAAATCTTACGAATAAAGCCGCAAAATACGAAAACAGCACCACAAAGACATCTGCTAAGAGTATCAATATGGCGCGTTTTATCCACTGGTTTTTATTCGATTGTTTTTTTGTTTTCTTGTCTGTGTTATTCATTTTGGGTACGCTTCACCGCAGAAGGTATCCCTTCTGTTTAAAAAGTTTATATCCACTCCGCCTTAACGACGCGCAACCCGGCGACGATCGCAAGAAAGAGCTTCATGAAACACTAACGCTTCTCTGTTATCTCCAGACCGACGGAGGTACTCATAGTCTGACCGAACATACTGTATTCCAGATAAGCCAGTCTCTTATGCCTGTCGATCTTTTTTATGAGTCCCTCAAGCCCGAATAACGGTCCTGCAGTAACTCTTATCATATCTCCTTCGATATATCCTTCGGACATATCAAAAAGTCCTTTTCTATTATACAGTTTCTCGGCGAAATTCGCATCATTTCCATATAAAGGAAAGATTTTTTTATCTGTCGTAAGTATTTGACTGAAACCCTCTGTCTTTCTAAGTTTCTCGGACAGCTCCTCCGCATTATCCGTGTCAACAAAAAGATAACCCGGAAAGAGTGCTTTCTCCTGAACGAGCCACTCTCCGCCCTTTTTTATGTTTATCGCTTTCCTGGGAACGAAACTTCGCTTAACAAAGCCTTCCAAAGACGCTTCCGTCTTCTTCTCACTTCCAGTGGATGTCCAGATTACATACCACATATAAACCTCTTACTGCTCCTCGTTATAGTAAAGGCTTAAGATCGCCTCTTTGATCGAGGTTTCATAAGCATAGAATTCCATATAGAGTTCACCTTCCCTGCTGTCTCCGTCAAGCTTTATAACTCCCATATTCTGATATTCGGAAAGATAAGAAGCCAGATTGGAAAGCTTGGATAGATCCATATCCGTAACCATATATTCAGATAGTTCGCTTATGAAATCCATTGCAAATCCCGCATCAGAATTAATCTTATTAGAAACTTGCTCCTGCCATGCTGACAGATAAATCAGCTGTCTGTCCATTCTGCTGATATTAGTCGGTTCATCAAGACCCTGTCTGCTACGCACGAACAATTCTGCCTGACGATCATCCAATGTAACTACCGCTCCCTCTGTAAAGGCCGGATCCTTAGAAGTCATGTCGTAAGGGATCTTTACTGTAACTCCGCCAACGCTATGATTAATCACTTGAATCGAGTCCATCGAAAGCGACATGTAGTGATCAATCTCCGAATCCATAAGAAGTGTTGAAACTGCCTGAACTGTATACTCACAACTGTCATTAAGTCCTGATCCGTATGTATGGGAGAATGCGATCTGAGCAACTCCGGTACCGAGATTATCACCTGTGGCACCAATCATGGTTATCTCAGCCATGGTATCTCTGTTGATCTGAAGAATGGAGTACTGTTTAGCATCATGATCTACAACAACAAGCATCAATACATCCGCCTGATCATTGTTAATATAGCTATCTGCCTTGGAAGGTTCTCCAAAGGAGTCGATACCGATAACCAGGAAACTCTCAACATTCTTCTTTTCCTTATAGCCTTTACCACCATAGTAGATAACCGGATCGATATCCTCGTCAGCATAGTTATCCAAATATGAGGAAATATCAGAAGGGTCAGCGGTGATTTCAGTTGCTTCAGTAATACCCGCCTCCTTCTCCTTATGTTTAGCCAGATAAAAAAGCACAGAAAAGAATAGCAGCAATACTGCTGCTATTCCACATATCTGAATTATGGTCTTCTTACTTATTCGAACCTTTTGCACGCTTGATACAAACTCCGCCTGCTACTGCAAGTGCACCTGCGATAAGAAGAACGTAGATAGCTACGTGCTCGCCTGTCTGAGCTGACTTAACTGTATTATCAGCCTTAGCTGTAGGAGTAGCTGTAGGATTGATAGGTGTTGTAAGGAATGCGATAGGGCTAAGGCTATCAAGTGTAACTGTAACCTTTCCGTTCTCGATCTTAACCTTAGAAGCATCAACAACTTCCCAAACGCCTGTAGCTTCGTTATGGATAACTACTACTGCACTGTTAGCCGGAACTGTCTGCTCGAATGTAATCGTTACAGGACCATCAAGCGGCTTAACTGTGTCACCTTCAACATAAGAAGCATCAAATACTTCAAGGATCGTAAGGTCTGATGCCTTAGCATTAGCGTTCTGTGCATCGAGAGCCTTCTGAAGATCAGCTTCAAGTGTAGCGCCCTTATCATTCTTAAGAGCTGTAGCCTTGTTGCCTGCTGCATCGAGGTCCTTCTTAGCACTTTCAAGATATTCAGTGATCTTGGCGATATCGGACTTCGTTCCCATACGTGTTGTAATGATCTTACCTGTGATGTCATTACCGGAAGCATCTGTAGCGGATACTACCTTAGGACCGTCTCCCTGAGTCGGGCTGCTCTTGCCGTCATCACCTTCAGCTGCGAATACTGCTACACCGAGAAGTGCAACTGTCAATGCTGCAGCCAATACTGTCTTCAATAACTTCATTTTGTGTTACCCCCTCATAATACTGGTTTTCTAACACTTTATATTTCTTTGGCCAAGACCAAAAAACGACTTGATCTGTCTCCCCATAAACATGAGGACAATACCAATATGCGATCGCCATACGATGGCTTTGCCTTCTCGACTAACCTGACATCCAGTCCCGTCTTAGAAAAAACGGCGTCGACAAAATCTGCGTACACGTCCGCATTATTGAAGTCATTATAATACAGGATGTGTTTATTGTCACTAGGAATTGTTGCGAAAATTTGATAAATCTTCGTTTCTTTTGGCGTAAATATCACGATAAACCTGTCTTCGTCAAAATACCCGTCTTCGGACACGGTTGCCTGCATGGTTCCGAACATGGTTCCATCACTCATCCTGTGACCGTAGATCACTGTACAAAGATCCGAGAAATCATCGCTGTTGTAGGTGTGTTCAACGAAAAGCGAACCCTCTTTCTTATACTCTCCGACTGCATCATGATACAGGTATTGCGTGTCATCATCCGGGCTACGTAGGATAGGCAGGCTGATCTCCGGTTTACTCATGTAGATCCACCCTATGATGTCAGGATTGACTGCCTGGAGTTCCTCAAAGTTAACAGGGCAGACATAAAGATCCTCATCGGGCTCAATAACTGACGGTTCCGCGGACGGGTCCGTAACCACGATAGACTGCATGATGGACTCGTCGATGGAAGGGTATGTAAACTCCGAGTATGTAGGGGTCGGAGCTGCGGTCTTTGTAGGCTTCAGATAGCCGTTACCCCACAGATAATAGAAGACCAGAGCGCCACTTCCGAGGAAAAGCACGCATGCAAGTGCGATCCAGACTAATCTCTTACGCATGACGTACTCGCCTCCCTTCTACTATCCTTCCATTGCCTCATGAAGAAGCATGTCGTTATTATCTTCGATCCTGCTTAATGCAGAACTTCCGAACTTGCCGGTTATTATCTCCATAGCTTCACCCAGGTTAGGAACCCTGGATGTTACGTTGTGGCAGTCGGATCCCAGGAAATCTATGGATCCCTCACCAAACATCTTAAGCGCCTTTCTCCTCGTCTTTTTGTCAACGAAGAATTCGGCGTTCGCCTGAATATAGATGTTAGGATCTGAAATAAGGGCATTTACCAGGTCTTTGTCCTGGTCGAAGTATCGCTCAATGTGGGCGATGATGACCTTCAGATCTTCGCCATATCCAAGTTCTCTTATCTCATCGACAAAAGCAGGTGTCCAGGGACGGAACATAGGTTCAATGAGGATGAACCTGCTTATGCCCATGCAAAGCTTACTTATATGTTCGCTTCGTCCGATACCTCTGTAGTAGTGAACTTCCGCTCCTGCGAGAAGCCTCGGACAAGGTGTCTGCTTTTCTTTCAGTGCCTCCACGAGTTCCATGAAGGCGTTTCTTCTGTCCCGGATAAAGGTTTCCGGATCGTTCATGTCCGCATAGAAGTGCGGAGTTAGAAACACTGTGTCGATATCCTGATTGCTTATTCTCTCGAGCATCTGAAGCGACATCTCAGTATTCCTGCTGCCGTCGTCTATGCCCGGAAGGATGTGCGAATGGATATCTATCATTTGCTGCCGTAACCCTTTCCGTACTTGTTGTACTTATAACGATGAGTCTTGCTGGATGCATCGTTATAAACGAAACCGATTATCTTAGCGTCCACGTACTCGAGCTGTCTCATTGTGTAGCTCAAGTCGGAACTTCTTGTGTAGTCCTGACGTACTACTACGACCATGCCGTCGGTGAGCTTTGACGCTATGAGGGCATCGGATACCTCGCCTACCGGCGGAAGGTCGAGGATGATGAAGTTGTAGTAGTTTTCGATACTTTCAATAAGCTTGCCGAAATTCTTGGAAGCAAGTAGCTCGGAAGGATTCGGAGGGACATCGCCTGCAAATACGATGTTGAAGCCGTTGATGATAACGTTCTGGTGAAGGACCGTTCCGTTCTCGTTCATGCCTGCCAGGAGATTAGAAAGACCTGCGGTCTTCGGCTGGTTGAGCTTACGTCTCAAGGTTGGAAGACGCATGTCGCACTCGATCAGGAGGACCTTACGGCCACTCTCTGCGAGGGAATATGCAAGGTTAACGGCTGTAAGGCTCTTGCCTTCGCCGTGGAGGGAACTGGTTACGCCAATAACACGGGCTGTTCTCTCTTTACGTCTTACGGAATAGAGGATGTTGGTACGAAGGAGGTTGTAGGCTTCCTTGCCCTCGAATCCGAGCTTGTCGCCGACGAAGCTCATTCCGTCTTTATCGATCTGGTTAGGGGTCTTAGTACTCATGACTGTCCCTCCTTACTTCCGGGTCTTTTGGGAGTGTCGCTGTTATTGAGGAAATAGTCACTCTCCAAGATCTCGTCCACGGAGACGTTGTCTCTGCTCTTAGGAGCCTTAGAAGCATTGTTCCTTTCAGCCTGAGCCTGCTCCGCTCTGGCCTTCGAAGCAGCTGAAGCGTAGGACTTACTATAGCTTCGCTTGCTCTTGGCGTAGGCCTTCTTGTAACCGTAGTAGCCGCCCTTGCTGTTCTGCGAGAGATCAGGAACGGTCGCAAGGATAGGGATGTCTTTGTATGTCTCGAGGAGGAAGTCTTCTCCTCTGATCTTTGTATCGAGAAGGAACATGAGGACTACGATGGAGCCGCTTAAGACGGCACCGATAAGGGCACCCATGACGGAAGTCTTCATGATGCTCCTGTTGACCTTAGGTGTTCCCGGAACTGCGTATTCAACGATCTGGACGGAACTGCCCTCGACTACCGTGCTGATCTTCTCAGGAAGGACTTCGAGGATGGAGTTGGCGATGTGTGCGGAAAGCGCAGGATCGTCTGCTGTAACCGTGATCTTAAAGATAGCCGTCTCACCGACAGGCTCTGATGATATCATTCTGGAAAGCTGTTCATAGGAGTAAGGAAGGCCGGTCTCTGCGATGATGTCCTCGAGAGTGTTACGGCTCGTGAGGATGATGGAATAGGTCTCCATCAAGCTGTTGGTGGTACGGATATCACCGCTGCTGATGGAAAGCTTGGCGCTTCCGAGGGAGAGCGAATTGCTGTTAACGTACAAGAGAGCGGAGGAAACGTAATCCGTCTTCAGGGTCTTATAGGCAAAGCCGAATGCCAAGCCGCCGCAGAGGATCGCACAAAGAACGATGAGCCAGGCCTTGCGCCACAAAGCCTTAAGCAGCTTCAGAAGATCGATCTCCTCCATGTTGTTAAATTTTGCAGATGATGCCATATAGCCTCTTCTCCGATTACTTCATAATTGAACAATTTTAACTATAACATAACTATTTTATGGCGAAAGAGAAAATCGTCGTTTTGTAAAGTATTTTTAACGTAGAAGTAAAAAGCCCCATGTTTTCGAGAAACATGAGGCTAAATATATCAGAGGCTTAAATTATCTTACGATTGAAGGCTCATGCCGACTGCCTGACCGTTCCTGATGTCAATGGGGTACAAAAGAGCATATGAACGCATCCAGCCGTTACCGTAATCTTTGTAGTCGGGGTCATCTTCGGCATTTAGGAGCTGCCGGTACCAGAAGGCGGAAGATGTTATGACGTTCGGATCCTCGAGGCCTTCAACATACGCGTCATAGCCGTCGGGGATATAGTAGGCGAACTGATCGTCGATGCCGCAGTCGTCTGCTACCGGGATGACAACTGCTCTATAGTTGATGTATACGGGATCGGATTCTCCGGATATGAGATGGTAGGTGTCTCCCAGGGTCAATTTATCATTCAGGAACCAGCAGTGATCATTGACCCTGACTTTCTTTACGGAACCGTCGTCGTTATAGGTGATATCGGTTACCACGAAGTCGACTCCGGAAGGACCCGTGCAGATGAGGTCGCCCACTTCGAGGGCTTCGTACTCCTCGGGTGTGACAGTTACGGGATCGCCCACTATGGCGAACATGTACTTACCGTCCCCGGTAAAAGCATAGACGTTGCCGAAATACCTGCCGTCTTCTATAGTGTCGACAATCTCAGCGTCAGACAGATAAAAGTTCTCGGCAAGGTACGGAAGCTTCACGAAATCATCATACGGGAGCATGGCGTCCAGCGTGCAGTTGGTCGTGACATCATTGCTGATATCGGTCATCACGCCGTCAACACTTACAAAGTCGCCGAAAGTCCCGTCAGGATAAACAACTGCAAGGACCCAGAACTGGTCAACACCTGCTGCGAGTCTTGTAAAATGATAGCCGTAAAGAAGACCCTCCTCCTGTGAGTTGAGTTCTTCTGCGTATTGTCTGTAGAGCTGATAAAGTTCATCGGCTGTGAGATCGTCTGGTGCGGTAATCTCATTTGGTTCAGGTTCAGCGGTCGGTTCAGGCGTGGGAGTAGGCGTCGGTTCTTCGGTAGGCGTTGGCGTTGCCGATGTCTCTACCGTCGTTTCCTCGGTCTCTTCCGGCTTATCATCCTGATCGTTCTTCTTGTCGTTCAGGCATGAGACGCAGTTGGTCAGAAGGACCCCTGCAAGTATTAATGTGATCACTGAACTCTTTTTCATGGCTTACTCCCCTTTAGGCGCTTTCACTTCATATATCGAAATTCCGGGCGCAAAGGTTTCACTGACGAAAAAGATTTGTTATCTCATTCCATATCACTTTTAGTGAACAAAATCAGTTTCCGCTATACAATCGGTAATATCGTTGCTCGAATAAAGATTAAGCTTGTCGCAGATTTCAAGGTATTTATCATAATCCTCTTTACCAGTATCAGAATAAAGGTTGATCTCGAAAGACAATCTATCCTTTCCGATAAGATATTCAGCATTAAACATCACATTCGGAGCACTCCAATCACCATACAGGTACACTATATAGCCATCGTCCTTATTCTCTTCGTAGAAGTAATCCTCTAATACTGGAGAAGTTTCAGAACCGTTATCTTCTTTACGGATGTTAACAGAGTCCCATGCATCTTTGACCGCTTTAGTTGAACCATACTCATTGAGATCCATTCTCATTGACTCTGAACTTATTGAGAAATGATAGATACAATTCGGAAGATCCGATTCATTCTGTGAATACACATAATGATAGCCATCGCTGTAACTATCCATTTTCTCATCACTAAGTTCGAGTTCTTTGCCGGTTACTTCGGAACAAGTCCTGGCGATCATATCAAAATCTGTTGTTCTGCCACAAGCGGAACAACAGACGAGAATAATGGCAATTAACAAAGATATGTGTTTTTTCATTGCCTTTTTCAGCTCTCGATTATCTCCACTCAATGTTGATGGATGTGATCTCGCCATCCTCGATGATCACAGGATAGACAAGACCCCACGTAGGTGTCCAGCCGTTGGATGATTCTCTAAAGAATTCGTATGTCATACTGTAGTACCAGAAGACTGATGTACGAAGCGGATCCGTAAATCCGTTGTCCTCGATGAACTGGTCCATGCTATCCTGGAAGTTATCGCCCAGGAGCCATTGGAACGTATCTGTTACCTCTGAATCAGAAGTGAGGTCGACTATCACCAGCACAGGATCCGTATATACCGGATTCGAGCTGTCGCTCATGAGGATATAGTCAGTCTCGTTCTCTGTATAAACGCCCTGTGAGAACCACAGATAATCGTCGAGTACAACCCTGCTCTCGCCGGTCTCCGATTCATTGACCTCAGTTACCAGTGCATATTCTTCATCGGAGAAAGCAACCCTTACCTTATCTCCGACCTTAAGGTTGTTATATTCCTCTTCGGTAAGGATGACGCCCTTACCGATCGTAAGGAACATCTTTGTTCCGTCATTCGAACAGGCGATGACATCACCGAAATATCTTCCGTCATCTATCTCATCCTCGAAAACGATCGGTTCCCAGAACTCATCCTCGCCGATCATGCACGGGAATTTGCAAAGATCATCATATGACACAAGATTCTCGATCTTATACATTGAGTTGTCATCGATAGTCTCTGAAGCGATGATATCAAAACTTCCTTCATCATCATAAAAATATGTGGTGAGCGTCTGAAAATCCGGATCATACATCATGACGCTATAAGTCAGCGGAGATCCTCCTCCGTAATTTGTCGAGAATCCGAACAGATAATCGCTGTCTATATCGTTATATCCTTCGCAGAACTCCATATAGATCCTGTATCTCTCATCGCCGTATCCTGCTTCCGCAGTTGCTGTCGTCTCAGCAGTTGTCTCCTCTGTCGTTTCCGCGGTCGTCTCAGCCGTTGTCTCGGCAGTCGTTATTTCCGTTGTTTCTTCCGTGGTTTCTTCAGTCGTCTCATCGACTTTCTTATTTCTAACCTTTACAGTCTCACCTGTCGACTTGCTGTTACATGCCGCAAACGATGTGATCATCAGGCTCATAGCCATAAACAGAGCTGCTGTTTTTATCTTCTTCATATTCCCTCTCCCGGTTTCCTTTTAAGAGTTAGTTATCAACGGATTTCATTGTATCATCTGTAGTCTTTTTTACAAGCGGATATGTCAGCGCCACTGGAGGCTCACTTGGACGACCTCACCGTTTTCGATGATTATAGGATAAAGACAACCGTATGCCGGGATCCAGCCGTTGGATGATTCCTGTGCATACTCGTAGGTGGCGGTATAGTACCAGAAAGCCGTCTTGGTCAGAGGCACGGTCAGGTTGTTATCCAGGATATATGTGTCCACATCTCCCTGCTCAACGAACAAAGTGAAATGGTCATCGAACTCACAGTTCGGCGAGATCGGAACCTCAACGATCTTGGTATTGGTCGTGGCCGGATTGTCATTGGAATTCTCCAGGATATAACCGCCGCCGTTTCCGAGATATTCATCATTGGTAAACCACAGGCCGCTGTCGTTATCTTCGAACGATACTCTTCTGCCGTCCGTATAGGACTCGTTGACAGATGCTACGGTAAGTCCGCCGTAAACATCGATCACGTCACCTGCCTGGAGGTTAAGGAAATCATCCTCGGTAAGTGTTATCGGTTCACCCGCCCAGATATACATCTTCGTGCCGTCCATGGATATGGCAGCGATGCTTCCGAAGTAGCGGCCGTCAGGTATCTCATCCACCATGATATCCGTCTTGAAAACACCCGTCCTCGTCATACACGGAAGTTTGGAAAACGCATCAAATTTTACGCCGTACTTGCTGGCTTCACTCTTGTACTCGTAGGATTCTTTCTCTGTCATCTCACCTTCGTCGGTGTAGTAATAACATGTGTATACCTTGTTGGTCTCATCATATACTTCCAGATCAAACGAAAGCGGCTTATAGTCATAGTCTTCTTTGAAAGCGAAGTAATAGTCGCCCTCGCTGTCCAGCTGGCTGCAGTATTCCATATATGCCCTATAGCGTATGGATCCCGCACTGTTATCTTCCGGAGCAGCAGTAGTCGCCTCTGTCGTCTCCTCAGTTGTGGTCTCTTCCGTAGTCTCTTCTGTAGTCGACTCGGTGGTCGTCTCTACTGTAGTTTCCTCAACCGTCTCTGTCGTGATCTCGAGAGTTGCTTCCGTCACGCCGTCATTACCCGACCTGACCTTGATCGATTCTACCGTCGTCTTGGAACTACAGGATGCCACCATTGCCATCATGCTTATTGCCATTATCATCGAAAGCGTTC
>CADCQX010000361.1 GCA_902803695.1 Oscillospiraceae bacterium | reverse complement strand
TCAGTCTCCTCAGTCTCCTCTGTCTCTACTGTTGTAGTAGTAGCTTCAGTCTCGTCCTCGTCTTCGTCTTCGTCATCCTCATCATCTTCATCATCAGAATCTTCGTCATCGGAATCCTCGTCGTCCTCGTCCTCGTCTTCCTCTTCCTCAGTCTTCTTGTCGTCCTTGCTGCTCTTCTTACTCTTTGTAGATGAGCAGGAAGCAATACCGAATACCATAGCACATGCAATGATAAGTGCCAGGATCTTTCTCATGTCTTTCATTTTGTGTCCTCCTTTTCAGTACAAATTAATCCATGAGTCTTATATGTTTTCTGTTGCGGAAAAAACTGAAAATATCTATCTTACTTGTATCTATATATCCCTGTTCCGTCCGTTAGTTTTAATTGTATGGATTTTAACACTTATGGCAAGTGCAAATTCTCGACAATACATGTTGTTAATTTGCAACTCGTTCATGAGCCTGTTTCCTCATCAACCTGAACTCAGATTTTTAAAAGTATCCTTCCATACACAACCCTAGGGTTGGATTTATTTCGGGAACTGATGTCAGAATGTTGATTACAACCTTTTATTAGAAGAAAAACAGATTTAATGTGCGTTTAGGTTGGATTTTTGGTAAACTGATGGAGAATAAACTTTTGAGGGGTAGAAAAATGGAATTAAAGGATCTTTTGGGATACGAGAATGTTGTTATCCAGTGCCACGATAATCCGGATGCGGACGCGCTCGCTTCAGGCTACGCGATAAAGTGGTTTTTCGAGAAGAATGATAAGGAAGCGAGGTTCATCTACAGGGGCAGGAACAAGATTACGAAGAGCAACCTTCTGATCATGTTGGAGGAACTGCAGGTGCCGGTGGAATATGTGCCGGAGATGGATGAGGAGCCGGATCTGCTTATCACGGTGGACTGCCAGTACGGACAGAAGAACGTGACGGAGACAAAGGCGAAGAAGATCGCGATCATTGACCATCATCAGAAGACGGTGGATGTGCCGGAGCTGGCGAATATCAGGAGCAATGTGGGCAGCTGCTCGACGGTGTGCTGGGATATGCTTAAGGAGGCAGGGCTGAACGCGAACGACAATAAGGAGTTGGCGACGGCGCTGTTTTACGGGCTTTTCACGGATACTAACAGACTGTCGGAAGTGTCGCATCCGCTGGATCGGGATATGCTGGACTCGCTGCTGGTGAATAAGAGCATAATTACGGAGATGGTGAATTCGAACCTGTCGTTCAATGAGCTGCAGATCACGGGCAAGGCGATATTGAATTATGAGTATCACGAGACCGACAAGTGCCTGCTCATACAGGCGGAGGAGTGCGATCCGTGCATTTTGGGAGTCATCAGTGACTTTGCGTTGGAGACGGAGAATGTAGATGTGGTGCTCGCGTTTTATGAGAGTCCGTATGAGGTCAAGTTCTCGGTAAGAAGCTGCACGAAGGAAGTGCACGCCAATGAGTTGGCGGCGTTCCTGGCGGACGGACTAGGCGGCGGTGGCGGACATCTGCTCAAGGCGGGCGGTGCACTGAGGCCGGAGCTTTTGACGAAGAGCGCGAAGGAAGTTTTGGAAGAAAGACTCAGGCTGTATTACGAGAAATATCTGATCATCTATGCGAAGAATACGACACTTGATGTGTCAAAGATGAAGCGCTACGACAAGCTTACGCAGTCGCTGGGCGCAGTTAAGCTTGCGGATGTTTTCCCGATCGGTACGCCGATCAATATAAGAACGCTGGAAGGCGATGTGGATACGGTTATCGATGAGGACGCGTATCTGATGATAGGCGTCGAGGGCGAGATCTATCCGATCAAGGCCGAGAAGCTCATAAGGAGTTATCAGCTGACGAACTTCGTTTATAACAGAGTTTTCGAGTATGAGCCAAGGATCAAGAATACGGTGACCGGTGAGGTCAAGAAAGTTCTGGCGTATGCAAAGACCGTGCTTTCGACGGGCAATTCATTTATCTTCGCGAAAAAGCTCGAGCAGCCGGTCAAGATCTTTACGGCGTGGACCGAAGACAAGTATTATTCAGGTCAGGTCGGCGATTATATTGTCGTGAGAGCTGACGACGAGCACGATATCTACATCGTCAACGGCGAGTTGTTCGACAGATTCTATAAGCCGGTATAAGATCAAAGTCCGTACTTGGATTTGTATTCTTCAGGCATCTCGAGTCCGCCCAGGATGTTGTTGGCCTTCTCGATGAGGTCCTCCAGCGAGTATTTCTGGAAGTATCCCAGCGAACATGTATCAGTGTACTTGTAAGAATATGTGTAGAAACGGTCACTGCCCTCATGGTAGCAGTAACAGTTATCTATAGTTGCAATCTCCAGCCATGCCTCGGTGTCAAAGACACACATAGTATCAAAGATCTGAACGTACAGAGCGTGCTGTTTGTCGTCGAAAGTAAAGGTCGGAGTATCAATGGAAGTCAAGTTGTAAGACAATGAGTACTTACCGATGAGGTCTCCGTTCTCGGCATCATAGGCAAGCAGGTATTCACGTGCTGCTACAAACATGAGACCGTTTTTAAATGTCGCACCCAAAGGAGTAAAACCGCTGCAATCGAGCGTGTAAAGCTTCTTAAGCGATCCGTCGGTTACAAGGATCGTATTGCCGTCGGAAATAAAGACATACTCGCCGTCGTCACTTGCGCCGGCGCATACGGTTGATACCATCCAGTTATCCGGAACCTTCACTTTTTCGAGTTTACCTGTACCCATATCTGCGACGTAGATCTTGTTTTCGACAGGGACAATAGCCTTGTTCAGGGACTTTAAGTAGATCGGCGCCTGTGACGGGAATCCGTCAAAATCATCCAGCGTGAACTCCTGTTCCTTTCCGTTATCCAGAGTCGTTACGATCAGTCGGACCTCTCCCTTGTCATTGCCGATGGTAAAGAGCTTGTCATCGGCTAAGCACGAGACTGATAATTCTACGGAAATGTCGGCTTTCGAGAATTTATGGGAATCAAGATCATAGCTATAGACCTCATCGTCGAGAAGGATATATGCCTTGTCCTCAACACGTACCATGTCGAGATTGTAGTAATAATACACGTCCTTTATGATCTGTGAATCCAAGAGCTCTCCGGATTGCGGATCAACGGTGGTCAGGGAAAGACTGTCTTCTCCGCTGAGCGGAGAAATGATGATGAGATAATCGTCATCCGCATACCAGTTCTGAGTAGTCGTTCCGACTGTATAATCTTCACCGCCTATAGGCACCCACTCGTCATCCTGATAATACATATCGTAGTAAAAGATGTCGGTATCTCCTCTTTGATATACGAAGAGGCCGTCGTTGACCTCCGCGCTCTCGATGTCTTCCGGCAGCATATCGAAAATGAGTGCCGAATTGTCAGTAGCATCGACCGGGTAGAATACTTCACCGCTCTTGCAGATCATCATAGGGATGCCGTTTCCGTCTCTGTCGCTTACATGGACCAGAGAGGAAGTAGTCTTATATGTGCTCAATGTCTCTCCGCTGTCAATATCATAGACAACAGCCAGGTTTCCGGCATAGTACAAAACCGAATTGTAATCAGTAAGCGATAGGATTCCGCTCGCTCTGGTCGTATCCTGGAATTCAAACTCGTTCTTCCACTTCTCGTTCAATGACATATCGTAGCAGTAGATCTGAAGTTCGGTCGTAGCTATGAATAATACATCCTTGCTGTATTCGATCGAACGATTGACATAATCCTCATTAGTAACGAGGATGAGGTGATCATTGTCAGCGAACTCAAACTCAACGATATCGTAAACGTTGGTAGGCAGTTCCGCTCTTTCCCCGGTCTTTGTATCATAGATGACGATTCCGTCAACACTTTCCATGCTGCCGTAATCCAGAAATGCGATCTTATCGCTGTCCGGTGACACGCAGATGTCATGTATACCCGGCATCATCCTGTCACCAAATTTGTAAGTTTCTTTCTCGCTTCCGTCTTTGATCGATAATTTTGAGATGACTCCCGCTTTACTCTCAAAGTAAACGCTGTTATTTGCTACGACAGCATCTCCCTCATTCAGGAATACATCAAAATCATCCACCGTCCATATGTTCTTTCCTTTGTCCAGATCATATGCTTCAAGCCTGTCGTTATATACGACAAGGAGTTTGTTCTCATCCATGAACAATATATCCGACATATCTATCTCGGCTGCCCTATCGAAAACGACCTCCTTCGTCTCAACGTTCCAGCAGGTAACATTTCCCATGACGTCTCTTGCCGCCAGGAATTTACCTCCCTCAGCCACGATGTATTTATTTATCCTGTTGCCCATCTTGAAATTCCATAACGAATCAAAAGAGGTGCCTGCGCTCATCTTATAAGCATAGGTCGCATCCGTGATCGCACGTACCGCATCAGCCGTCACGGGCATCTTGTCATTCGTTCCGTCCGGCAAGGCCGCCAGGGCGATCTGAATGGCGTCCACGCGTTTGCCGTCCTTAAAGAGCTGCTTTGATTCGTTAGCCAGATAAATGGATTTGCTTCTTAAGGAATCGATATAACTATCGTTGATCTTACGGTTAACGCGAACCATGTAAAAACCGAAAGCTGCAAGTGCAGCAAAAGCAACGCCTGCGACTATTGCCGCACGCCTGATCCTGTACTGTCTTCTTCGTCTCTGGAGTTCGTCGTAAGAACATCCCAGGATAACTGATGCCAGACGCGGAAGCTCTTCCTTGTCGGCAGTCTTTTTAGGCAGTCTGTAGTCGCATGATAACGGTTCGAGAGGAACCTTTACCGTGTGGGAAACGCCGTTTTCGTCCGTGACTTCCTGTTCCTGAAAAAGGATCTCCTCAGGAATTACATCGTATGGTTCACCGTCACAAAGGACCGTCAGGACCTTGTCACGTGAATGCGTCTTAAGAAAAGTCGTTATCTCTCTTCTGACCCACTGGGACTCTTTTGTGCTTGAAGAGCAGATAACAATTAGATACTCCGCTTTTTCGAGAGCATCCGTGATCGTATCGGTCAGGTTACTTGTAATTGGAAGTTCGTCCTTGTCCCTGAAGATACGGGTGATCTTCCTGTGCTTCAGTTTTTTTCGAAGATTATGGGGCACATGAAAATGTTCCAGTTTGTGCTGGACACGCTCGGCTATCTCCATGTCGAGCGGGGCGTGCCTGTATGATATGAAAGCGTTATAGAAATCGATCATTCCGCAATCCCTTTTTACATAGAACTTACCCTGTTATAGTACCACAAAACAGGGCTTTGGCGAAGAGCGGCGAGGTTTTATCTCTCGATAAAAAGTTCCAGGATATCGGAACTGCTCTTTACCTTGAACGGATCTTCAAGATCCATCTTCGAAGCAAGTTCGGCAATGACGGATTCGCTGTCCATGGTCGATGTGAATGATACTATCGTTATCTGGCTACCGCGGAGGTAGATGCCCACGACTTTGGTGTACTCGTTAAAGAGCTGCCCCTGGGTTCCGCCGCCGTCAAGTTCATCCTCGGGAATGATCTCGATGTCCTCGGAAAGGTCGAGAAGATGGATGTATTCCTCGAGACCGAAACCGATGATGAAGTGGCCTCTGCCGTTCTCGAGACCGTACTCCTCCTCCGACAGATTCTCGACATAAAGACCGTACGGCTCGTAGCTCTTCATGATGTTGGTGAAAACCTTCTGGGCAACATTATTATCGGAATAATCATAAAGTGTCACGGATTCGGTCATCATCTTGAGAGTTCCGTCTTCACTCTGCATTGAATATCTGGAATATTGAACCATCGACTCAAGATTGGTTATCATCCAGGATTCGGGCGTAAGATTGGTCAGAGTTCCCGTCCTGGAAGCGATCAGATAAGACTTCTCGAAGTTGTCTATGGCATCACTTCCTGATGCGTAACACAAAGTACCCTTCTCGACTTCGCTCTGGTTGAGAATGTCGGAATAAAATTCTCCCGGAGTGACCTCCGTCACTTCGTAATTATTCAACAGATAATCGGCGAATTCGCGTGAAGACATTACTGCACTTTCTTCACTTGTTTCTGTCACCGTTGTGCTCGGATTTGTATCGCTATTGTCATCATCATTTTCTTCTTCATCATTTTGAGACTCTGTCTCATCGGTGGCACCTGTGGTCTCAGACGAAGACACGTCGTCCTCAACGGTCTTTTTCGAGCGGGAAGAAGATCCCGAACTCGAGCATGCCGAGAACGCCAACAACACGGTTATGGCCGTGAGAAGCGCGATGATTTTCTTTTGTTTCATGTATCGATCCCTCTATCCTTATTCTTCATCCATTGTGAACATTACACTTCCGAAATTAGCATATACCAAGCCGTTATAAACTGCTTCGCTGTTCTTCTGCTCAAACAGATTATCCATGCCGAAATAATCGCAGAACGGGGCGATGAAACAGTCGTCTCCGTCAAAACTCTCGGCAAGAACAACAGTGATTGTTCTTCCCTTCAGATACGTAAATCCGGCGAGTCTATACTCGTCCTCGCAGAACTCGTTGACCATTTCCATCATTCCGGACGGGTCAAAAACCGACTTGTAGTATTTTTTGTCGAGGTTCTTCTTCATCTGATCCTTCAAAGAATCACCGTCAAAAACGACAGCCAAGTGGCCTTCGTAATTGTCGTCGTCAAGTTCGTATTCCCAATCTTCGAGATCGCCGTAGTCAATATCAGTCCAGCTCTTAAATCTGTCGAGGTAATCCTCAAAAGCGGCCAGCGCCTGCTCCTGATCTTCGAATCTGTACATGACCGACATGAATGTGCGCTTCGGATACTTGTCATCATCGGCATCGTCGCGATACTCGACATAAGTCGCGTCCTTGATCTCATATGATTCGAAATCCGCCGAAGACATATTTATCTTCTTTTCAGCCCAAACCTGAAGCGAGGTATTCTTGATCATTGTGTCGTACGGTTCCAGCGTGGATTTAACATCCGTTACATAAACAACGGCTCCTTCTATCTGCTGGTTCTTCTTAAGCTTCTTGAAATCGCTCTCGTCGTACTCGACTGCATCCAGTTCCTCCAAAGCGAAGTCCCTGTATTTCTTCGGATGGATTCCGTCACCGCATCCTGTTGTTCCAACTAAGACAGCTCCGATTACAGCTGCCGCTCCGATCTTTCTTGCTAACTTCAACATACCCTCTCCTACTTATCAATTTTTATAGTTGTGGTCCTTAATGGTCTTCTGATACTCTTCCCTGAACTTCTCTCGCTCCCATGCATCATGTTCCATTGCCATCCTGCACGCCTTGGAATAAGCCTGTCTCTCCAAGACAACGCCTATGATAAACCATATCAGGATAGCTCCTCCCACAATGGCCAGGATACAACAGAATATCATGGAAAGAAGATGTGCCGTAAACGACAGGTCGGTCCTAAGCATAAAGAAAAAACTTGCCGCAAAACCCAAAAGCAAAACAAGAAGTATGCCTCCGACGATAAGTCTGCGTCTGTCGTTAAATCTCAATACTGACGGGATCGTTCTCATCTGGATCTCATAAGCATCCATCAAAGTCCAGTCTGTTTCTCCTCTACCCATTATCAGGTCCTTCCTTATTCCTTATTCCACGTATGGATTATAACACATCCGGCCCCTTATCAAATCCCCCACTCTTGGCTACTTTTTCCATCTTCATTCTTTTGATCGCCTTTGGTTTCATTTTCGAAAAAAAGCATAACAAAAGGGCCGCTTCACCGGCGACCCTTTGTGAATCAGTTTTATAACGGAGATCAGCCCTCGATATGACCTTTTGCCCTGATCACGTCGATTACGCT
>CADCQX010000360.1 GCA_902803695.1 Oscillospiraceae bacterium | reverse complement strand
TTCCAATTTCTCTACTCGCGAGATAAGCTCTCTGACATCATTACTGATATCCAATGCAGAAGCAAACTTCTCGACCTCATCAGTCTCCTTAGGAGCATACTTCTGTTCTTCTAATTCAGGGGATTCATCCTGTGGCTTTGACTTATTGTAATTGTCAATAAAAGTGCGCAAATCATCATCTTCAAAATCTTTCATAATATGCTCCTTTATTTGTTAAATATTATTAAGATTTTAACATAACGAATTGCAAAATCAAACCCTTACGTTTCTTTGAATCCAAACGCGAACTGACTTATGGATTCGCATATCTTGATTTGATTATTCTCATCAAGAAGAATCGCTTCATCATTGCTGTTAGAGAGAAGTCCCAAAGAGATCTGGAACGAAGGAACCGAGTTGGCATAATTAAGTCCTGTATACATATCTGTTGCTTTTGTTCCCAGGAATTCGAGACCTATAGAATCAGCAACTGTCTGGCCGAGAATGTCACCCTTTCCAACAACCGTGCTCTTATAATTTCCGGAATCCGGAACAAAAACTTTTACACCGGAACTCTTACTGTCATTTGCTGCATCCGTGTGGATCCTTATGAAGATATCAGCTGAATTATCAACAGCGATCTGTGCACGCTCCTGATTGGTAAGATCGACATCATTTGTTTCTCTGGTGATGATAACAGTAGCACCGCACTGCTCAAGATAATTCTTCAGTTTAAGACTGATATTTAAAGTAAGCTCGTATTCATGTACACCGCTAGTGACACCAACTGAACCTGAAGTAGAACCGCACTTCTCAGTCGAGAGCCAATCAGCAACTTTTTCATATCTCTCTGACTTCTGTTCCTGATGACCCGGATCGATAACGATAGTAAGACCCGAAAGATCCGGACTGTCAGCAGCGAGCGGGACCATAGTCGGCGTAGGCGACGGAGTCGGAGTTGTTTCATTAGTAGTTTCGCTAGTTGTCGTCGTAATCTCAGATGTGGACACAACATCGTTTGATGTCTCACTGACATCTGATACAACAGTCTCCTGAGCCTTCTCAACAAACGCATCCATCTTATCATCAAACAACACTTTTATACCCAGGCACACGGCACAGAATACAACAAGAATGCTGATGACAATTATGAGTTCTTTCTTAGATTTAGTATTTGTTTCAGTAGTCTTTTTCGAAAAATCTCTTTCAGTGATCGCAACCTGCTTTTTTACCTGTTGCTTGGCAGGAGCAGCCGGGCTTTTCTTCTTTTGAGGACTTTGTTTCTTTACGGTTTTATTTGGATGCTGAACTTCCTTCCTGTTCTCCTGAGCCGCAACTATCTTACGGATAGTAGTTTCTCTCTGAGAAGGGTCCATTGACTTAAGTTTCTCGAAAAGTTCTTTTCTCTTATCATCAGGAAGACTCTTCAATATCTCTTTAAACTTCAGTTCTACATCTTTATAATCTTGTGACATATAATGATCCTCTTGGTTTTTCTAATAGATATTCTACCATAGCAAAAAAAAACGGAAACCGTTCGACGAACGATTTCCGATATTAGGATCATAAATTATTTAACTTGATATCTGACAATGTACTCCTCACAAGCATCCGCTACATCCTCATACGCAACAAACACATCTCTTGTTAAGGAATATATCTCTTTCCATCTGATTATCGTTATAGGATCTTTCTCATATGTAAAAAGATTCTTCATCGCTTCAGAATACATCCTTACGCCTTCGTCACGGGAATGATTAAGATCGATGATAGCCAGCTGGATAGGACCGAGCTTACTAGTTCTCTTCATTGATGATGCAAGTAAAGTCAAAGAATGAGCAGCCTGCTCAACTGCTACCAGCATAGGGATATAATCTTCACGAAGCGAAGTAACATTAAACGAGTTATACGCTATAGCCAGATCTTCGATAACATCTGTACACTCTTCGATAAGTGAGAGAATCTTATAATACTTCTGGGATTCATCATCAACCTGGACGCCCATTTCCTTAAGCTGCAAAGAAGTGGTATGAACGAGAATATCAGCGTCAGACTCCAAAGAGTTGACCTTCTTCGCTATCGAATCGACATCCTGAACAAAATCGATCATCTCATTTATAACTGATGCTTCCTTAGCTGTAATATCAGCAACAGATGAAAAAGCACCCGCAATTAGATTCTTTACCTTGGTATCCATAGAGTTCCCTCCCTGATCAACATAATAATTATATTCGAAAACAATGCAAAAAAATATCCCGAACACTAAGGTTCGGGATAAAATTTATCATTTGTTTAAATATCAGAGAGCTGAAACCTTTGTACCGGAAATGGACTCAGAAGCTTCATTAGCATCAACGATCAAGTTAACATTCTTAGGTGTGCAAACGAATGTTGTCTTAACAGCTGTTGGCTCGATCTTACCATCGAAAGCATAAACACCACCGCTGATGTAGTCAACAACACGCTGGTTGTTAGAGCTTGCTGTGAGGTTACAGATTACGATATGACCTTCACGGATGTGATCACAAACGATCTGGCTTGTTCTGATATCATAAGGGCTGAGCATTACAACAGTAGTTGCCGGCTGCTGATATACCGGAGTAGTTACTGCAGGTGCAGGCTCAGAAATAACTGTCTGCTCCTCGTATGAATTGTTTGTCCACATGGATGAATCCTCTACGCTATCCTGCTCTTCATAAAGACCCATCTCGTCATCATACTCTGTGTAATCTTCTTCGTACTCTCCGCCTGTCAAGAAATTCTTGAATCTCTCCATCATGCCTGCCATTTTACAATTCCTCCTGTTTTTTTGATGCCCACCACCCGGGCGTTTTTTAACTATGGTTGAATTGTACTAATGGTCTTCTCAAAAATCTATAAGATTTGGGCAACTGTAATAAAATTGCCATTTAATAGGCTCTATTAGGCTTGTTTGTTACACGCGTGTAACATTAATGGCTATCTATATATCTTCTGTCACCGAAAATGGACGTTCCGATCCTTATGCATGTACTGCCCTCAAGGATCGCATATTCAAAGTCCTGACTCATTCCCATTGACAGCATATTCCAGGCCTTTTCATCCTTAACTTCGCCCTTCAATTCATCGAAGAGTTTCTTGGTATTCGCGAACACTTCCCTGGCCTGTCCGTCATATTGCTGGATTGGAGCCATAGTCATGAGACCGTTCACCTTAACATTCTCCATTGAATCGATCTCTGAAAGAGCCTCTTTGATCTCGCTCGGAGAAAAGCCGTGTTTACTCTCTTCACCCGACACATTAGTCTCTAACAGGATATTTGTAACAATGTTATTCGCAGCAGATCTCTTATTGATCTCTTTGGCAAGATCAACTGAATCTACCGAATGGATAAGCTTCGGCTTACCGATGATATACTTCACCTTATTCTTCTGAAGTGAACCGATAAGATGCCAGTTACAATCAAGACCTGCTTCCTTAACAGTCTCATATTTAGGAACCAATTCCTGAACTCTGTTCTCACCGAGATCAGTCAAGCCTGCCTTAATAGCAGCCATGGCATACTGAACCGGAAAGACCTTGGATACACCTATCAATGTGATCTCATCTCTGGATCTTCCTGCTTTTTTACAAGCCTCGTTGATGCGGTCTTCTATATTATTAATGTTATTTTTAATTTTATTAATTAATTCATATTCATCTATATTTTCCATACTACTCAACTTTATCTCCCGGTTTGACTGCAGAAGGATTTGTTATTATTACCGTTTTACTGCTCGGAACAGATGCATCACCAAACGGTGCGATGATAGCAAATTCTCTGTCATAGTCTTTGATGATTACATCTACTTCAGATGCAAATCCGTCATCATTGATATAGATCGTTGCTACTCCTCTTTCGTAATCAGGCTTTACGAGACTTGTGGTCTGAACACGAAGTCCTGATGTTGAATTGATAACGATCTCAATATTTACAGATCTGAATCCGATAAGGCTTTCTACATGTCTGCTTGTCGAGAAGACAACCAGAAGTCCGTCGTCACACGGAACAGATCTTACCACCTTACAGTTGTCGATCGTTACACCCTCAGATGCAATGTTAATATTGTGTTTTGAATCTACTGCAAACTCTTCAACCTTAACGTCTTTTCCGCTTAAGATAACAGCAAGATACTGTTCCTCGTTCTGGGAAATCCTGACTACATTCTCATCTTCTTCAACAGAAAGGTCTGATGTTATCGCACCTGTAGATCTGCTGATGTAATCCTTGATCGTGGAAGGATCTGCAGATAAAAGGAAATCGAAAGAGAGTTCTTCCTCCCATCCGTCAAGCTTATAAGAAACGATTCCCGGATTTACTGCCTTGATAATAGCTGCGTTCTTTGAAAGCTGGTTCTCATAACTTGATGCATCATTTCTCAGAAGATTGAGTCTCTCATCTTCGAAATCGATCTTAGCAAGTTCCTTTTCTCTCTTATCGACAAGTACCGCAAGAGATGACTCATAAGAAGATGTATTACTCAGATTTCCGTTCATGGCATCCTGTCTTAAAAGATCAACGATAGGAAGGATATCTTCATCAACGTCATCGTAAACCTTCTGAGCTCCAGGAGCTTTTCCCGACATGATAAGTTCCTGCTGAACTTCAGAAACCTGTGATTGTGTATTTCTCAAGTTGGTAACGATCGAAGACATGTTTGACGGAACAACCATTGCTATCTCCTGTGATTTGGAAATACGGCTGCCCTCTGTTGCCTTCGTTACGAGTTCACCTTTTGACTTAGACGGAATAACTGTTTCATCACGAACGATCAGAGCAGTTGCACCAATGGTATGCTCAACACGTCCTGTTGATATAAATTCAAACTTTGGTTTTGCTGCAATATAGTCATAGAGATGGTAGATAACAAAGACAAGAACAGCAAGAGAAAACGCAGCAACGAGGACAGCAAATATGCTGCTACGAAGTGCTCTCTTTCCGGCTCTTGCTTTTCGATTAGGCTTGTAAGCTGACTGCTTCTTTTCAGGTTCAGGTTCGCTTACATTTTGTTTGATCATTTCCTTATCGATTACTTTAGCTTTAACCTTTGTTTTATCCTTGGCTTTGTTTTTCTTTTTTCCAATATTGAAGCGCACAAATATTTACCCCCATGAATCTATCGTTAACATAACTGCGAGCTTCGCCTGCTCATATACAAGACCACCTTGCATATATCCGATATAAGGATCTCTCATAGGGCCGTCACAGGAAAGTTCTGATGTAGCTCCCTGAACGAATGTACCCGCAGCCATGACGACTTCGTCACTGTAACCCGGCATAGCATACGGTTCAGGAAGTGCAAATGAATCAACCGGCGAACATGTCTGGATCATCTGACAGAACTTAACGAGCTTATCAGGATCATTAAATTCAATCGTCTGAACAATATCTCCACGCGGTTCTATAGCTGAAGGGCTTGTCTTAAAACCCGTAAGTTCAAACATCTTGGAAGCAAGAACTGCACCCTTAAGGCATTCAGCAACGGTAGCAGGAGCTCTGAACAAGCCCTGGGCTATCATTCTGTTAAATCCCAATGTAGGTCCTACATGACTTCCAAGTCCCGGAGCTGTGATCCTGCAGGCAACTTTCTCTACAAGATCCTTTCTGCCGACGATATATCCGCCGGTACTGCAGATTCCGCCACCCGGATTCTTGATGAGAGATCCGCCACAGATATCAGCGCCCAATTCACACGGTTCTGTTTTCTCGACAAACTCTCCGTAGCAATTATCAACAGCGATAACAATGTCCTTGCCGTTTTCGGAAGACCATCTTCTTACTGCATCCACGATGCTCTTGATATCGTAACTCATAAGAGCTCTTCTGGTGGAATATCCTCTGGACTTCTGAATAAGGACCATCTTGGTCTTTGAATTAAGTTTGGAAACAATCCCTTCAATATCAGGACTTCCGTCAGGAAGAAGATCGACTTCATCATATGTAGTCCCGTATGCCAAAAGCGAAGCATCATAACCGTCTTCGCCAAGGCCGATCGTCTCCATAAGCGTGTCATAAGGACGTCCGGTTGCTGCCAAAAGCTCATCTCCCGGCCTTAAGATACCGTAAAGGATAGCAGATATGGACTGAGTACCGGAACTGATCTGGGTTCTTACATATGCTGCTTCACCACCGAAGATCTTTGCGTAGATCTCCTCGATCTTTTCTCTTCCGATATCGTCATATCCATAGCCTGTTGTAAGGCCCATGTGTCTTTCCGCGAAGCCGAGTTCTCTATAGGCTGCAAGAACTTTGAGCTGGTTATATTCGCGGATCTCCTCAATTTCCTTAAACACAGGCAAAACAGCCTTCATTGCCTCCTCGGCTAATTCGGCTGTTTTGTTGCTGACACCATATGTCGAATAAATATCACTTAACATCAGATACCGTAAACCTCCTCAGGAGACAGTACCTTGATGCCCTTTGAATGGAAATGGTTCAAAGCTTCCTCTGCATTGTCAACTCTGATAACTACAACTGCATCAGATGAAGCTCTTCCTACGAAAGCGTAAAGATATTCCATGGAAATGTTGTTCTCTGAAAGCACGGCTAAAGCCTCATCAAGAGTACCCGGCTTATCAGGTATTGCCAAAGCTATTACAGATGTCTGGCTTACGGTAAATCCTGCCTTTTGAAGTACGATCAAAGCTTCACTCGGCTTATCGACAATAAGTCTTAATATTCCAAAATCTGTCGTATCGGCGATATAAAGTGCTCTGATATCGATATTTGCCTTCGAAAGCGAATCTGTTACTTCTGCCAATCTTCCGGACTGATTCTCCAGAAAAACATTAATCTGTTTTACCCACATAAGCAAATCCTCCATCATTTTTCTATATTATAACAATAAGAATAAATATTGGAATACAACAAAAACGGCAATTACGTATTAACCGAAATCGCCGTCTTTGTTCCGTTTATAATGAAGAAGGCTTAATAACCTTTTTACCGCTTATCTTTGTACTCTTCCGCTGGCATCACCGTTCATCAGGGTTTCACCTTCCTTG
>CADCQX010000359.1 GCA_902803695.1 Oscillospiraceae bacterium | reverse complement strand
TACTGCTGCTTCCTTCCGGACCTGACAGGGTTCACGGGATCTCATTGCACGAGACCCGATCCGACTGCAGATCAGGTGGGATGAATCTTTGGTATTATAACATACTTATTAAGAAGTTCCAAAGGCGTTTTTGACATCAATGGAGAGAGTCGATATACCTCGACAAAAGCGTTGCCAGATCGGCAGTTATGGTCAGTGATCTGTCGTAGGAATCGCAGTCTACGCTGATGCAGACGGCGATCGGTTCCTTGCCGTCGATGATCGCTATATCCGTATATTCATGGAGCTCATCATTACGTCCCGCAAAGTGGAGTATCGATGTTGTTCCGTCCGAAAAAGCTGTGTAATAACCGGACGGGATCGCCGATACGGACACATCATCCAGGAGGCACTGGTAAATATCAGGATCGTTCTTGTATCCGTTATAGAGATACTCCAAAAAGTTTGCGAGATCATAGCATGATGATCTTCCCGGACCCTTTTTCGGATTGCCGTTGTGGTCCGTGTAAAGGACCGACGACGAGAAGTCCACGTAGTTACTTATGGCACTGATCCTTCTCATGAGGTTGTCGGTACTGCCCATTTTCGAGAGGAGGATATTTAAGGCGACATTGTCGTTATATGCGACGGCGTAATATGCCAGGGTCCTCAGGTAAAAGTGCTTGCCGAATTCGTAGTTATCAGCGATGTAACTGGAGTTGCCTTCAAAGTCGGTGGAGTAGATGATCTCCGCGTAAGGGTTTACGACGCCCGTGGAGCAGAGGTTATAGTAGTCGATCATGTAAGCGACGTTGAAGGAACCTGCAGGGACCAGCGGAACGAGCTCGTTGATACCCATGGTCTCATTGCTCGAGAGGTTCACATAGTAGAACTTGACGCTGGCGTCATTACAGTAGTTGTCGATATAGTTCTCCAGGTCTTGCTTAAGGTCGTCGAGATACTGGTCGCGGAGACTGTGGGGGACCGTCTGGAGCGGATACGAATTATGGAAGTGGAAATGCTCCGTAAGTTCCGCAAATGTCTCAACGGAATTGTTCTGCTCGGTAGGTTCCGTTTCCTCAGTAGATTCCTCTGTCGGAGGCTCGGTTACAAACGACGGCGTAAGCTCGGTGGTCGTCTCCATGGTGGTGGTCTCCACCGGCACCTCGGTAGGCGTCGGGGTAGGAGCTTTGGTGAACTCCGAGTAGGTTGCCGTAGCGGCACCGACGAGAGCAGGGAAGTCCTTGCGGTACTGTTCCTGCATTGAAGCCATCTTGAGGATGAACAGCACAACGAGCGCAACAAGACACAAGCACACGATGACGATTATCGTGCGGTTACGTCTCGTGTGCTTGACCTTTGAAGCCGTTTTAAGAAATGTCGGATTCGGATACTTCATCAATTATCAGAAAAGTCCGTGAATTGTTCCGTCAGGATCGATGTCGATATCGAGTGCTGCAGGATGCGGCGGGAGACCCGGCATCGTTACGATGGCACCGGTAAGGACTACGAGGTAGCCTGCGCCTGCACTGAGCCATACGTCGCGGACTGTAAGTGTGAAGTCCTCAGGACGTCCCAATGCCTTAGCGTTATCGGAGAGTGAATACTGGGTCTTGGCAACGCAGATCGGAAGTCCTCCGAAGCCTGCATCAACGAAGCCCTTGATCTTCTCGGCTGCCTCAGGAAGGATATTAACGTCCTTAGCACCGTAGATGTTCTTGGCGATCTTGTTGATCTTCTCTTCAACACTGTCTGTAAGTTCGTATGTGAACTTAGGAGTCTTGTTTGTATTGGATTCGATCTGCTTCAATACTGCATCAGCGAGATCGAGTCCGCCTTCGCCGCCCTTTGCAAAGATCTCGGCTGCCTCGTAGAGAGCACCCTTTTCTTCGCAGAGCTTCTTCATCATGGCGATCTCTTCGTCAGTGTCTGTCAGGAACTTGTTGCCTGCGACTACGCAAGGGATTCCGAAGCTGGTCATGTTTTCGATATGCTTAGCGAGGTTGGAGAAACCTTCCTTAACAGCCTCGACATTAGGTTCGTTGAGCTTGTCCTTAGGGATTCCCGCATTGTACTTGAGGGAACGGCATGTAGCAACGATAACGACTGCGTCAGGCCAGATGCCTGCTGCACGGCACTTGATGTCGAGGAACTTCTCAGCACCTAAGTCTGCGCCGAAGCCTGCCTCGGTGATGAGGATATCGGAGAGCTTAAGGCCTGCTTTTGTAGCGATGATCGTGTTACATCCGTGTGAGATGTTGGCGAACGGTCCGCCGTGAACGAATGCAGGAACGTGCTCGAGGCTCTGAACCAGGTTAGGGGAGATGGCATCCTTAAGAAGTGTAGCCATAGCGCCCTGAGCGTTGAGGTCGCCTGCCGTAACGATTCCGCCGTCAGTGTTGTAAGCTACAACGATCCTGGAGAGACGGTCCTTCAAGTCTTCCATATCTTTGCTGAGACAGAGGATAGCCATTACTTCAGAAGCTGCGGTGATGGAGAAGATCTCGCTTCTTTCAACGCCGCAAAGGCCGCCGCCAACGCCGACGGTAACCTTTCTAAGGCTTCTGTCGTTCATGTCGAGACAGCGCTTCCAGATGATCCTGTCCTTATCGATCTTGAGATCGTTACCCTGGAAGAGGTGGTTATCTATCATAGCTGCGAGGAGGTTGTTCGCTGAAGTGATGGCGTGAAGATCGCCTGTGAAGTGAAGGTTGATATCCTCCATTGGAACGACCTGGGAATATCCGCCGCCTGCTGCGCCGCCCTTAACACCGAAAACAGGTCCGAGTGAAGGCTCACGGAGTGCGAGCATAACTTTCTTGCCCTTCTTGTTCAGAGCCTGGGCAAGACCGATACTTACGGTTGTCTTTCCTTCTCCTGCAGGAGTAGGGTTCATGGCTGTTACGAGTACCAGCTTACCGTCCGGATTATTCTTCCTCTTCTCGATATTGCCAAGAGGAAGCTTGGCCTTGTACTTACCGTAAAATTCCAGTTCGTCTCTTTCGATGCCGATCTTTGATGCAACCTCTTCGATTGGCTGCATATTTGCAGATAAGGCTATCTCGATATCACTTAACATAATTGGATTCCTCCCCGAAAATGTCATTATAAACTATTCTCCATATTACAATAATAGGAAGCGTCCTTTCAAGGTAAAACCGTATTAAATAACGCAAAGTTCGAAAAGGGCTGTTACCACTATATTTTGGGCATAATGGATAAAACAGGCACTATATATTGTGTTTTTCATTGACTTTTTATCAAAGAAATGTTATGATTTTGACGATAATTCGTCATACGGCAGACGAGCCTTTGAAGGGTTCAGGCAATTTACTGATGTGGAGGTATAAGGCTTTGATCATTAAGTCCGAATTAGATAAATTTAAGGAATCATTCAGCAAGTGTATGATCGGCAAGAGAGTCAGACTCACTTCCAACGGCGGAAGAAAAAGACTCATAGTTTACGAGGGAATCGTTGAAGGTTGTTATCCTAATGTTTTCTCCGTCAGATATACAAGAGGATCCGCTAAGGATGATGTAGTTTCCTACAGCTATATCGATGTTTTGACCGGCAAGGTCCGCATCTATACTCTTCAGGAAGAGAACAAGTCAGAAGCAGCAAGCTAATAGGCTTTTTAAGACTTTCATATGTCTGATATTTACGAGATTTCTGCACCGGCCAAGATCAATATGTATTTGAGAGTATGCGGTACTCTTCCTAACGGGTACCACAGTCTTAATACACTGATGCATGAGATCTCTCTTTGCGACAAAGTAACAGTTGAGGTCGACGACAGCAAGGACCACGAGATAATCGCGACAGCCCTCGGCTGTAACCCGATCCCCAACAACAAGAATCTGTGTTATAAGGCAGCGGTAAGATTTTTCTCAGCGCTTAAGAAGCGCGGGATCGTCGAGTCGTTGCCTTTTGTTAATATCACTATCGAAAAGAATATCCCGTCGGAGGCGGGAATCGGCGGCGGAAGCTCTGATGCGGCCGCTGTAATCCTTGCCCTGTCCGAGCACTACGGCAATCCTTTTGACGATGATGAGCTTAACGTCATCGCTGCCAACACGGGAGCCGACACGCCGTTTTTCCTTTACGGCGGGGCGTCCGTCTGCGAGGGCTTCGGCGAGATCATAACAAGGATCGAACCTTTGAGTGATCTTCCGCTCATACTGATCAAGCCTAAGGACGGCGTTTCCACTCCGATGTGCTTCAGCGCTTTCGATGAGCAGGAAGAAAACGATTACGATGAGAAGGCTTACGAGGAACTTAAGAACGAGCTTTCCAGGTCGGGCGAGCCGATAGAGGTCCTCCGTAAGTACAGGGAACTCATAAGAAACGATCTCCAGGCTCCGGCCGAGAGATTTGTGCCGGACATCAGGACTGCCCGCGAGCTTCTGGAAGAAAGCGGCGCCATGTTCGCGGCCATGAGCGGCTCCGGAAGCTGCGTTTTCGGTGTTTTCGAGAACAAAG
>CADCQX010000358.1 GCA_902803695.1 Oscillospiraceae bacterium | reverse complement strand
CTTGAGGAACTGGTAACCGATGATCTGATCGTCCTTGTCCAAAGCGAGCTTGAGGATGTAACCTTCTGTGAGCTCGAGGTAACGAGGTCCCTTCTCGAGTGTGGAGAAGATAGTACCTGTCTGGGAACGGAGTCCCTTACCAAGGTCCTCAAGACCAGCGCCGATGGAAAGACCACCCTCAGAGAAAGCGGACTGGGAACGTCCGTAAACGATCTGGAGGAAGAGTTCACGCATTGCTGTGTTGATAGCATCGCAAACGAGGTCTGTGTTCAAAGCTTCGAGGATTGTCTTACCAGGGAGGATCTCACCAGCCATAGCTGCGGAGTGAGTCATACCTGTACAACCGATCGTCTCAACCAAAGCTTCCTGAATAACGCCTTCCTTGATGTTGAGGGAAAGCTTACATGTACCCTGCTGAGGAGCACACCAGCCGATACCGTGTGTGTAACCGGAGATATCTTTAATTTCTTTTGCCTGTATCCACTTTCCTTCTTCAGGAATAGGAGCAGGTCCATGATTGCAGCCTTTAGCTACGCAAGTCATCTGTTCAACTTCATGTGTTTTGATCATGTGTTTGACCCCTTTCGAAAAATGTATGCGCCAAAATGCACCTTATAATTATATAAGCAATATTCAAAAAAATGCACGCCTAAAAAGTGAAAAAGATGAGAAAAAACGAGAATATTTTTAATGTTTTTATAATGTTATATAATTATTCGGTTAATTGATTTTTGAATTGAATTTTAGATGTTGTACTATACAATATCTATAAACACTAAAAGGGACATAGAAATGAAAAAGGGCAATTTTTTTGTATATATCGCAATCTTGGCAGTAGCCGCATTGGCACTGTTTGTTCTCGTATATTTCTCAAATTCCCTTTTTGACGGCCTTAAGAAGACTTCCGCCAAGGACAACATCACGGAATTGAAGGATCAGCTGTCAACAAAGGATCTCAAGATTTATTGGATCGGAGATTGTCCTTCAAGGCTTAAGGACGTAAACGCCGTTCAAGTAACAAAGATCACGGAAGAGAATCTTCCTTTGGCGTACAGATATGTGGAGAGCTCCCGTATCGATGAAGATGACATTGGTAACATTACGTATGTAGATATAAGGGACCGTGTTGAGCAGGATTGTCCGACATACTCGGTGATCGTTATTGCCAAGGCAGGGATCACAGAAGAGGAGAGAGGCTTCATCAAGCGATGCATGGATGAAAGCGGTACAAAAGTGATCCTTCTCGGCAAAGAAGCCGTTGACGATTACAGAGCATCCCTTTATATGCCTACCGGAAAGACCGTCAATTACACTTCGATGCTTGTGGTTTCCGGTTCGTACAAGGATAACATCTTCAGCTCCGACGTCATGAAAGATGTCGATTCACCTGAGTTTGCCCAGGAATTCATGGACTATGTAATATCCGTTTTCGGGTTTGAAAAAGTTGATACAGAGACATCTGAGAGTGAGCATTAGCACTGTTTTCGAATAAAAATATGATTATTCGGGAGCAGGATTATGGCAATTGACAGAGAAAAAACATCGGCTATAGTAGCACGATATGACGAGATAATGTCCTCGATGGGAGATCCTTCCATTACTTCGGATACACAAAGGTATCTGGCTCTTAACAAGGAAATGGGCGAGCTTGAGGGCAAGGTCACAAAGATAAGAGAATATGACGAGTGTCAAAGAACGATCGAAGAAGCGCTTGAGATGCTGAGCGTTCCTGAGGACCGTGAACTTCACGAGCTTTATACGCAGGAATTAAACGACGCCAAGAAAAGATCGGAGATCCTTGAAGAGGAACTCATGGTCCTTTTGGCTGAAAAAGATCCGAGAGATGACAGAAACGTAATCATGGAGATCAGAGCAGGCGCAGGCGGTGAAGAGGCAGCTCTTTTCGCGGACACTCTTTTCAAGATGTACAAAGGATACTGCATGAGAAAAGGGTTCGATACAGAGATCATCGATCTCAATGCCACTGACTTGGGGGGCATAAAGGAGATCGTTTTCGAGATAAAGGGAAAAGGTGCCTATAGCAAGTTTAAGTTCGAGAGCGGTGTTCACAGGGTACAGCGAGTTCCTGTAACGGAATCGGGCGGAAGGATACATACATCAACCGCTACGGTAGCCGTGCTTCCTGAGGCTGAGGCAACTGATGTGGTCATCAATCCGGATGACCTGAGGATAGACAGATACAGGGCTTCGGGAGCGGGCGGACAGCACGTCAACAGAACGGATTCCGCGATAAGGATCACTCATATTCCGACAGGCTTGGTGGTACAATGCCAGGATGAACGAAGCCAGTACAAAAACAAAGACAAGGCTATGGCAGTCCTTCAAAGCCGTCTTTGGGAACTCGCGAATTCCAGTGCAAAGGACAAGGAAGACTCGGAAAGAAGATCGCAGGTAGGAACGGGAGACAGATCCGAGAGGATAAGGACATATAATTATCACCAGGGCCGTGTATCGGATCACAGGATCGGACTTACGCTTTATAAGCTCGAAGAGATCTTGGCTGGAGACCTTGATGAGATAATCAACAGCCTTACGGTAGCAGCTGCTTCAGACAGTTTAGGACAGGCATCGGACGAGGATTAAAGATGGACAGGATTAAAAAGTACGAACATACAAAACTGATAAGAAATAACGATAAGGAAGGTCTTAAGGATGCTGCCGAGCACCTCAATGCAGGTGAAGTGGTGGCCTTCCCGACAGAGACTGTCTACGGACTGGGCGCCAATGCCCTTGATGCAGAGGCGGTCGATAAGATCTTTGAGGCAAAGGGAAGACCGGGCGACAATCCGCTCATAGTCCATATCGATAATAAGGGACAGATCGATGATCTTGTGTCTGAGATAACGCCGATCGCAAGGAAGCTTATCGATGCTTTTATGCCGGGACCTATTACGGTCATCATGAAAAAGTCGGATAAGATCCCTTCAAATGTAACGGCAGGTCTTGATACTGTCGGTATCAGGATGCCGATAAATAGAGTTGCGAACGAGTTCATTAGTTTATGTAAGTGCCCTGTTGCAGCGCCTTCTGCCAATCTTTCCGGAAGTCCTTCTCCTACGAGAGCATCCCATGTAATGAATGATATGAACGGCTACATCTATGCTGTCGTTGATGGCGGTGAGAGCGATTTCGGACTTGAGTCCACCGTTGTCGATGCCACGGGTGAGACCCCTGTCGTTTTAAGACCTGGTGCGATCACCAAGGCACAGATCGAGGAAGTTTGTCTCCTCAAAGCTGGTGAGCATACTTCTGTCACAGGAAACGAAGCTCCGAAGGCTCCGGGAATGAAGTACCGCCATTACGCGCCATCCGCGGATGTGGAGATAATCGATTTCCCTAAGGGTGTTGATATCATGATCAAGAAAGACGAAGAACTTACCGAAGAACAGCAGAGAGCTTTGTTCGAGGTAGCCAAGCCATATATCATGAGGGCCAAGGAGGCTCTCGCCACAGATCCGTTCAAGAGGATCGGTATCTTCTGCGGCAAAGAGGTTAAGGACCTTTTCGAGATGCTCAAGGATAATATCCTTTTGTCTCATATCGAATTCTTTATTTACGGCAAGTCATCCGACGTATATTCCGCATCGCACTGCCTTTTCGACGGCCTCCGTACCCTGGATGACCAGAAGGTTGACCTGATCCTGGCAGCTGGTTTTGACGGTGACGGCATGGAAGAAGCCTACATGAACCGCCTTCGTAAGGCAGCAGGCAAGAAAGGCGAGGGTGTTTCTTCCGAGTCTTTTTCTCGAAAAAGAGAAAAGCTTTACGACCACGATACTGTTGCTACTTTATCGGTGCTTTTCGTATGCAGGAACAACAGGGCACTGAGTGCCGCTGCTGAAAGCATCTTCAGAAAACTTCTGGTTGAAGAAGAGCCGTATTGCCTCTCGGAGGACCGTAAAGTCGGAGCGGAGGTTTATTCCGAATCTGCAGGCTTATATGCAACTGACGGCGAAAACGCCGATAGCAAGATGATCAATGCACTTAAAGAGATCGGTTATGATATTTCGTTCCATAAGACCACAAAGGCCGGTGCATCCGTGTACGACAGAAACGATATCATCATAGCAATGCGCGATGAGCAGGCTGTGGAGATACTCAAAGCATTCCCAGATCTTGAAGGAAGAGTTTTCTCGATGGCATCATATCTTGCCTCAAAGGGCCTCGTAATGAAGGATGACAAGGGAAGAGTCATATCCCTGTCCATCCCTGATCCTGAAGGGGAGAACGAGAGCACGTATTCCCATACTGCAAAGGCTCTTGAAGCCTGGATCAGGATCATGTTCCCGTATGTCCTCAAGGATCTCGGGATAATGCGTACCTGATTAGTTCAAAACAAATGTTTTATTTCTTTGAGGTATGAGTTACAATAAGGCGAAGAGTATTTTGGATGTATACGGACAATAAGGGTTAATATGCCCTGTGAGAAATTGCGGCAAAACTTCTTGACTTAGTTGCAATTGCTGTGCTATTCTAACATTCGCTGTCATTGTGACAGTATCCTTGCTCGTCAGGAAGTGACGGGCCGTTAAGTCCAAGAGGAGGTGAATATTATCATGGCAAACAAGTATGAGATGGTAGTTGTTCTCAATCCAAGCGTTGGAGAAGAGGGTTTGAATGCTCTCACCGAAGCTGTTAAGGCTAAGGTTGAAGAAGGCGCTACAATTGAGACTCTCGACGTTCTCGGCATGAAGAAACTTGCTTATGAGATCGAAGACCAGAAAGAGGGTTACTACCTTTGCTTCAATTTCTCAGCAGAGAACACATTCCCTAGAGAGATCGAGCGTAAGCTTAAGATCACTGAGAATGTTATGCGTTACCTTGTTGTTCGTGTAGACGAGTGATCGTACGACACGGAGGAATTTTAAATGAACAAAGTAATTTTGATCGGTAGATTGACCAAAGATCCAGAAGTAAGAAATACTTCCAACCAGACTGCATTCTGCAATTTCTCTATTGCAGTTGACAGAAGGTTTAAGGATAACAACGGACAGCGTCAGGCAGATTTCATCAACTGTGTTGCATGGAGACAGACAGCTAGTTTTATCGGTTCTTATTTCCGTAAGGGAAGCAAGATCGCTATTGTCGGAAGTCTTCAGACACGTACATATGATGATAATCAGGGTCAGAAGCGTTATGTTACCGAGGTAGTAGTTGAAGAGGCTGAGTTTGCTGATTCCGCTAACTCCGGTTCCAGAGAATCCGCTCCTGTTGCCCAGGCTCCGGCTCCTTCCGGTGCTCCGGCACCTGAAGCTCCTAAGGCTCCTGCTGCTCCGATTGATGTGAGTATCTACGAAGAAAAGGATGATGGCAATGGAGAATTGCCGTTTGACATTTGATCTAGTAAAGGAGATTAAGACTTATGGCTGATAACAGAGCACCTAAAGCAGGTCGTGAATTCGGCGGAAACATGAGACCAAGACGTTCCAGAAGAAAGACATGTTCTTTCTGCGCTGAGAAGGTAGAAGTTATTGATTACAAGGACGCAGCTAAGCTTCGTAAGTTCGTTTCCGAGCGTGGCAAGATCCTTCCTAAGAGAATGACTGGTACATGTGCTAAGCACCAGAGAGAGCTCACAACTGCTATCAAGCGTGCACGTCACCTTGCACTTCTTCCATTTATCGCAGACTAATTTTGTGTACCGTTTTCGGTTTGGAATTGAGTGAAAAATAGTATATAATTACAGGGCGCCTTTTAAAAAGGCGTCCTTATTTTTTTCTTGGGGGTATGTTGGAATGAAAGTAATCCTTCTCAAAGATGTAAAGGGCCTCGGAAGGGCTAATGATGTAGTAGAAGTTAACGACGGCTACGGAAGAAATTTTCTTCTTAAGCAGAAAGTCGCACGTGAATATTCGGCAGCAAATCTCAATGATGTAAAGATGAAGAAGGGTGCTCAGGCTGAGCATGCCAGAAGAGAGCTCGAAGCTGCTAAGGAAACAGGCAAGAAACTGGGCGGACAGAAGTTCGTTCTTAAGGCAAAGACAGGTGAGGGCGGAAAGCTCTACGGTGCTATTACAGCAATGGATGTTTCTGCCGTTCTTAAGAAAGCCGGCTATGATATCGATAAGAAGAATCTGACACTTAAGTCTCAGATCAAGAATCTCGGAACTTATGAAGTTAAGGTAAAGCTTCATACTGAAGTTTCCTGTGATATCGTTCTTGAAGTTGAGGCTGAGTAAAGGGGTCCGTTAACCGTGGCAGATCGTGAGCTTAATGACAATTTGATAGGAAACGATGCTAAGAAGAATGCATTCGATATCGAGAGCGAGAAGGCTCTCCTGTCGCTTTGCATGAAAAATTCCGATGTATTGGATCATGTTGTAAGCAGCAGATTGTTTCCTGAGGATTTTTACGATCTGCGCCATCAGACATTGTTCCTGACTATCTCAAAACTTTACGAGGACAGTCAGACCGTCGATCCTTATACGATCATCAAGAAACTCCAAAGTGACGGTATTCTTCAAAAAGCAGGCGGTGATTCCTATGTAATGGGACTTACCGATACATATGCTATTCCGTCCAACAAGGATGATTATGTTAAGATCATCCGTGATGCGAGTGCGAGAAGAAAACTGATCAAGACATTGGACAAGATCGGTGCATTGGCAAAGAACGGAGAATCTTCGGCTTCCGATATTGCAGATACGGCCATTAATGAGTTGTCGCAGCTTCGCGAATCGAATGATGAAGAAGGTTTTGAACCCCTGAAGGATATCCTGAAGAGAACTGTCAACGATATCTATAGTGTTTCTACCGGTAAGACGTCACGCCATGTCGTCAAGACAGGTTTTAACAGGCTGGATGCCAAACTTGGCGGACTTCGTCCGGGTACTTTTAACATCCTTGCAGCAAGACCTGGTATGGGTAAAACGGCGCTTGCCATAAATATCGCTGTAAACGCAGCAACTATATATAACACTCCGGTCTGCATATTCTCGCTCGAGATGACTAAGGCCGAACTTGGTAACAGAATCATTGCATCGCGTACTGAATTTACGGCTAAGGACCTTCAGTATGCGAATTTAAGTCAGGACAGGATTTTGACGCTCTGCAGGAGCATCAAGGACTTGAATGACCTTCCTATCTATGTCAGCGATACTTCCGTTGCAAATCCTGCTTCTATGATCTCTGATTGTAAGAGACTTAAGGCTGAAGGTAAGCTCGGACTTGTGGTCGTCGACTATCTGCAGCTCATGAGTCTTCCTGATAAGCAGCGCTCCAATATGTCGAGACAAGCCGAAGTAACCGAGATATCGAGAAGTCTTAAGGTTATGGCCAAAGAACTCGAGGTTCCTATTATTGCGTTGTCGCAGTTGTCACGTGGACCTGAATCGAGAGAGGATCATACGCCTATGCTTTCGGATCTTCGTGACTCCGGTGCTATCGAGCAGGATGCCGACAGTGTATGGTTTATCGACAGAGATAATTACTATGATAAAGACGGAGATGTTCCTAATGAACAGGCTGCAAGGATCATTATCGCTAAGAACCGTCACGGCAGCACAGGACCTGTCTACCTTAAGTGGATCGGTTCCAAGACTCTGTTTATGGAAAGACCTGACAAGAACGAGCCTCAGGAACTTCCGGGAACAAGACCTCCGCAGAAACAGGATCAGCAGTCTGCTTCCGCTTCTTACTCGTATCCAGAGGAACCGGCAGCGCCTGATATGCCGCCAATGCCTCCTGCTGATTTTGATCAGGTTCCTCCGCCGGATTATGAGCCTGAACCTGTTTTGCCGGGAGAGGAAGCTCCTCTTGAAAATGCGGCCAATGATGATATGTTTGGCGGTGCGGATACGTCGGAAGACTTCCCGGAGGGTTTGTTCTGATACATGGAATTTGTTGAAAAGGTCCGTAGTTTCTCAGCCGATAACGGGATCTTCGATGGAAGGTCTTTGATAGTCGGTTGCTCGGGCGGAGCTGATTCCGTAGCGCTTTTAAGGGTTCTTCCCCTGATCACATCATCCGATATCTATGTTGTTCACGTTAATCACTGTCTTCGCGAGGATGCGGACAGGGATCAAAGATTCGTGGAAGAACTGTGTGAGAGCCTTGATATCCCGTGCAAAGTTTTTAAATTCAACGTTAGTAAAGAATCAAAGACCAGGTCCCGTTCTATCGAGGATACGGGAAGGATCTTACGTTATGAGGCTTTTGAATCCTGTGCTTCGGAACTTTTCGGAGATGAGAAGGATCAAAAGTCGGTGATCTGTCTTGCTCATCATAAAGATGACCTGTCCGAGACCATGCTCATGAATGTATTCAGGGGCAGCGGACTGGAGGGTCTTTTATCTCCAAGAGCCGTAAGTGACAGGGTCATAAGGCCATTCCTTTGCGTCTCGAAAAAGGAGATCCTTGAATATCTTGACAGCCTGGGACAGCCTCATTGCGAGGATGTGACCAATCAGGAGAACTGCTGTACGAGAAATATCTGGCGTAACAAGATCCTTCCGGAGATCTCGGATGTTTCTGTTAAGGAGCCTTCTGAAGCGCTTTTCGAGACTTACAGGCTCTTAAGTGATGACATGGATCTTATTGACGGTCTTGTTGCAGAAAAGCTTGAAAACTGCCTGGACAGAAAGCATTTTGTGCTTGATATCAGCGTTTTCGAAGGATGCCATAAGGCTATTTCTACCAGACTTATCAGGGCTCTTTGGAAGGAAACTTTCGGGGATCTTGTCGATTTTGAGCAGAAGCATGTTCAAAGTGTGCTGGAGCTTTGTACGGATAACGGTCCTTCCGGAAGGAGCATTGATCTTCCTTTTTCCCGAAAAGCCTTTGTGACGGGCGGATTTCTGGGTTTTTGCAAAGCGGCTGAACTTCAGGACGGATTAAAACGTGCCGTCATGGCATCGGGCCTTCTCGTTTTCGATGAGAAAACAGAATTAACGAGGATCGCCGATACAAAAAATACAACAATTTTACCCAAATCCTTTATTAAAATAAATTATGAAATCGTTGAGAATATTGAGGCGATAAGGTATAATACTAATTCGTGGTTTTGTCCGTTTTTTTCTTCGGATCTTCTCGAAGAAATCAGTATCGGACCGATCGACAGGAACATGACTTTTAAGCGTGCAGGGACAGATCTTACTACTAAGGTCGATAAGCTCCTCGGATCTTACAAAGTACCGGGCGCAGTTAAGGATCTGATCCTCGGAGTCGTTAAGGGCGATGAGGTCCTGTGGATACCCGGAGTCGGACATGCCATTGGATTTACGGATAACATCTCCAGGGACAAGTTCCTTGAGGATGCAGCAGATAAGGGAAAAACCAAGTATCTGGTAATACGGTTAACGGAGGTTGAAGCATGAACGGAGTTGACGTTTCTGAAGTAATGATCTCAGCAAATGAGATTAAAGCAATGGTTGAACATACGGCTGCTCTGATCAACAAGGACTACGGTGATGAGGAACTTCTGGTCATCGGAATCTTAACAGGAAGCTTCATCTTCGCTGCAGATCTTATAAGGCACCTGACGATGCCGGTTAAGATCGATTTCATGCAGGTATCCAGTTACCAGGGACAGACTTCTACCGGAGTTTTGACCATTAAGAAGGATTGCTCCTTCGATATCGAAGGCAAGAACGTTCTTATAGTCGAGGACATTATCGATACGGGCTACACGCTCAAGTGTCTCAAGGAACTCCTGCTTAAGAGAAATCCGAAGAGCCTCAAGATCTGTACGGCTTTTGATAAGCCTGAAAGACGTGTTAACGAGATCGAGGCAGATTATAAGGGGATAACGATCCCTGACAAATTTATTGTTGGTTATGGCTTGGATTACGACGGAGAATTCAGAAATCTTAAGGATATCTGCGTTGTGTCCATGAACGGAGGTAATTAATGAGCGACAACAACGGTTCAAACAACAGAAAGATGCCGCCTTTATCGGGACTTCTTTTTTATCTGGTCCTGATAATCGGTCTTTGTGTATTGTTTGTCAGTATTTTCGGAAGAGATACATCCAAGGACAAGGTTGAGTATGTATATAGCTACATCGAGTCCGAGGAATACGATGTTAAGAATGTAACTCTTCGCGGTACAACAGCCATCCTCGAGTATAAGAAAGATGGCAAGGAACTTACCAAGTCCCTTGATGTTCCTCAGGAAGGTACTGATGAGCTCATTGAGTACCTGGAACTTGCTAAGTCTGAAGGTAAGATCGATTCTTACAAATATGAGGAGCCGTTCAACTGGGGAATCGTACTTGATACGATCGTAGTTATTGCTGTTATCGGTTCAGTCGTTCTCTTCATCTTCCTCACAAGACAGGGCGGAGACAAGGGAGTATTCAATTTCGGTCAGAACAGAGCAAAGCTTGTTACAGCTAACCAGATGAAGATCAGATTCGGCGATGTAGCAGGTTGTGCAGAGGAGAAGGAAGAACTCCAGGAGATGGTCGACTTCCTCAAGAATCCTGAAAAGTATAAGAAACTCGGAGCGAAGATCCCGAAGGGTGTTATCCTTTCAGGCCCTCCTGGTACAGGTAAGACTCTCCTTGCAAAAGCAGTTGCAGGTGAGGCAGGCGTTCCGTTCTTCCATATGTCCGGTTCCGACTTCGTAGAGATGTTTGTCGGTGTCGGTGCATCCCGTGTAAGAAGTCTCTTTGCAGATGCTAAGAAAGCAGCTCCTAGCGTTATCTTCATTGATGAGATCGATGCGGTAGGTAGAAGAAGAGGTTCAGGTCTTGGCGGCGGACACGATGAACGTGAGCAGACACTCAACCAGATCCTCGTTGAGATGGATGGTTTCGATGTTACAACTAACGTAATCGTTATGGCAG
>CADCQX010000357.1 GCA_902803695.1 Oscillospiraceae bacterium | reverse complement strand
TCACACTCGTGGTATTCGCGTCCGTCTTTTGTGGGGAGCAATCCTTCGTAGTTACCGAAGTAGTCTCCGCCGATGCACATGCCCGGTGCGTAGTCTTCGAGAGATCCGCCTTCCCAGCCGAGCTTCTTTGCTTCCTTTTTCGTCATGAAGTTGGAAGGTAATTCGCCGTAGGTATATATGTAGAGGGCTACATCATCGCAAGTGGTGTAGGTGCCGTCTTTGTCGATCTTGGTTTCCTCGGTCGTAGCCTCAGTCGTAGCTTCGGTCGTTGATTCGGAAGTTGCTTCGGTAGTCTCTTCCGTTGTTTCTTCGGAAGGTTCCTCGGATTCTTCTTCAGTCTGTTCAACTGTGGTCGTGGCCTCGGTTGTTGTCGCTTCTGTGACAACGGTGGTATCTTCGGCAACGCCTGTTGCCGCGCATCCTGCCAGGAGGAATGCTGCTGTAATTATGGAAGCAAGTAATTTTTTCATAAAGAACCGCCTTTCTTTGTATATTTTATTTCTTTTTCGAAAAGAGGCAACATCAATACTTGTTGATTTGTTTAATTGCTCAAGGGGTGTTGTTGAAATATAATAATGTCACCGTAGGTGCTTCGTAAAAGAAGGTAAAAGGGAACCGGGTGCAAATCCCGGACAGCCCCCGCTACTGTCAGGTGCTTATGCCGAGGCCATTATGTCATTCCGTTAAGGGAGAAGGCGGCGTCGGATACCGGGCCCGAGTCAGGAAACCTGCCTATGAGTTTTACATTTTGGACATGCTGCGGTGGGCGGCGTCGTTCGGAAAAGAGTTTTTATGAAGAAGGTTATCGCACTTTCTTTGTCTTTGGTCATGCTCGTTGGCGTAATGACAGCTTGCTCCGATACAAAGACAGAAGAAACAACAGAGGCGACTACAGCTGCTACAACTACAGCTGCAGAAACAGAATCCGAAGCTACTGAGGCAACACTCGGTGATCCGTTCTACACATTCACGGATGCTTACGGAAACGAAGTAGTTATCCAGGAAGAGCCACAGACAATCGTATCTGTTTCTCCGACAATGACAGAGATCGTATATGCTCTCGGAGCAGGCGACAAGCTCATCGGCAGAACAGACTATGACGATTATCCGGAAGCAGTTTTCAGTCTTCCTTCAGTAGGCGACATCAATGCACCTGATATTGAAGCTATCGTTGCATTGGATCCTGATCTCGTAATCGCATCTTCCATCTTCTCTGAAGATTCATATAACCAGCTCACAGAGCTTGGCATCAACGTAGCGATTGTAAGAGATGAGGAGTCTTTTGACGGTCTTTATGATGTTATCAACACAGTTGCAGCAATCCTTGGCGTTACAGAGACAGGTGATGCTCTCGTAGCTGACCTTAAGGCTGAGGTTGATGCTATCGTAGCTGAAGAAGACACAGATATCACAGTTTATTACTGCATGAGCTGCGGTGAGTACGGCGAGTTCACAGCAGGCGGCGACACATTCATCAATGATATCATCGAGATGGCAGGCGCTAAGAATGCAGCAGCTGATGCTGAGGGTTGGATGTACAGCCTCGAGGCTTTGATCGCTGCAGATCCTGATTATGTTCTTGCTACACAGTGGAGCTATGATGAGTTCACAACAAATGCGAACTATGCTGATCTTCAGGCAGTTAAGAACGGCAACGTTATCCTCGTTGACAGCAACATTTTCGAGCGTCAGGGACCTCGTAATGTAGAGGCTTTGGAGCTTATCTCCGGTCTCGTTCACGCTGAGGCTACAGAAGAAGCACAGGCAGCTTAAGATCGACTATTACTCCTTCTTTTCGAGAGATCGGAAAGAAGGAGTATTATATTTTTATGGAAAAGAAAAGACACAACGTTTGGTATAAGGTCATCATATCGGCGATCATCCTCGTAGCGGTGATGGCTCTGTCCTGTTGTCTCGGCAGCGTCAAGATCCCCGTTAAGGACGTGATCGGAGCCGTTACGGGACTTACCGAAGTGTCTAAAGCCACAGATACGATCGTAAATAAAGTACGTTTCCCGAGAATATGCATGGCGGCCCTCGTGGGCGGCGGTCTTGCAATGATCGGAGCGGTCATGCAGGGACTGTTTAAGAACCCGATGGCTGATCCGTCGATCCTCGGCATATCTTCGGGAAGCGCATTCGGCGCGGCTGTAATGATAGTCTTCAATATCAATTTCATTTTCCACGGATTTACGGGAACTTACCTGGGCGCCATGTGCGGCGCACTTCTGGCATGGTTCCTGGTCTATAACATCGCGAAGATAAGCGGTGAGCATGACCTTAATTCCACACTCCTTGCAGGTATCGCCATAAGTTCCATCCTGAGCGCCATGATAACGCTTCTCATGACTTTGCACCGTGAGAGCATGGAGCAGGTATATCTGTGGATGCTCGGATCTTTTTCCAATTCAACTACTCAGAGGACCATTATGATGGCGGTAGTTACCGCTGTCATTTTTCCTCTTCTTATATTCTTCGCACCGCGGATCGACGTCCTTAAGCTCGGAAGGGAAGCAGCGACGGGACTTGGTGTCTCAGCATCAAGGACCACCGGAATACTTCTCTGCATCTGCTCGATGCTTTTGGCATTCTGTGTCGCCAACAGCGGAATCATCGGATTTGTGGGACTTATTATCCCGCACTGCGTTGGCTTCATGAGAGTCTATAAGATGCGCGGTAAGCTCATAATGTGCTTCCTCGTAGGTGCAATATTCACACTCCTCTGCGATACTCTGGCAAGGACACTGATCGCCCCGGGCGAGATCGCCATCGGCGCCATCACGAGCATCATCGGTGCTCCGTATTTCCTCTATCTCATGATGAAGAATCTCTTGAGGGAAAGGAGGATGCGATGAATCTGGAACTTAAGAACGTGACTAAAAAATTCGGATCGTTTACGGCTCTGGACGATATCAGCATCACGATCCCTGAAGGAAAGCTCACTGTCATCATGGGCCCTAACGGCTGCGGCAAGACAACGCTCCTTCGCTATATCGTAAACACATATTCATCGAAAATGCCTATCGCTTATGTTCCGCAGGAGACCTTCGGAAGTATCGGCATGACAGCCAGGGACGTTGTGTCACTGGGCCGTTACGATAAGTCGAAGTTCTATGTAAGGGAGAGCGAGGAAGATAAAAAACTCATATCCGGAGCGATGAAGGATATGGAGATCGAATCATATTCTAACCGCAATCTGGATACGTTAAGTTCAGGCGAGAAGCAGAGAGTATTTATCGCTAGAGCCCTCGCACAGAATGCTCCATGGACACTCCTTGATGAGCCGACCGCCAACCTGGACGTTAAGCATGCGGACATGCTCATGAGTGTTTTGAAGAGTTTTAACAAGTCATGCATCGTCGTTATCCATGATATAAATCTCGGAAGTCTTTATGCCGATAACATAATCCTCATGAAAGACGGAAAAATATTATCTTCGGGCGATCCTTCGAAGGCGCTCAGCTGCGAGCTCCTTAGTGAAGCATATGAGACGTGTTTCATGTCTGCTCAGATAGGTGATCGGAATGTTTATGTAAGTTCCAAGTTGTGATATACTTCCGAAGGATAAAAATCAGGGGCAAATGATTATGGAAGATGAGAATGAAATCAAGGTAAAAGAATTGTCTCCTAAGGAGACCAAAGTAATAACTGCATATTGGATATGGGTCCTCGCAAGTTTCGCAGTAATGATAATCTTTGCGTTTATCGGACCTTTGAAATGGCTCTGTGCACCGATCTGCGGTCAGCTGATGGCAGGACTCGCGATCGCATTTATGGTCAAGGATAAGAAGAGAAAGATCGGAAAGATCCTTTTTTATCTGTTGTTTGTAGTAGTCGGACTCGCGCTGCTGATCATACCGATCCTTTCTAAGGTCATTGATTTCAGTCTTCCGCAGGAAACGGTCCTCTGGCTCGCTCTCGTGATCGGATTCGGTGTCATCATTGTTCCTGTCATAACTTATTTCTATTCATGCAAACACTACACGGAAGAAGTCGACGCCGTTGTCGTTGACTATATAAGTCAAAGCAATTCTAACGGCCACACTGTAAGAACTCCGGTGTACGAGTTTACGTATATGGGAAAGACCTATAGGGTAAATAACAGCAGTTTCACTAACTATGGAAACCCGGGACTTGATCAGAGGGTAACCTTACTCATAGATCCTGAAGATCCGGAGGAATTTTTCGATAAGAAAAGGGGAGTATCAAAGATATTCGGAAGCTTTTTTATCGGAGCGATATTCCTGGTGGTCGCGATCCTGGGACTAGTGATCGTATATTTCCATCCTTGGGGATAAAGAAAAGAGGATGTCTCAAAACATATTGGGATCATAAAAGGCAGGTTCACACTGAAGGCAATCTGCTTTTTATTTTGCTAAACCCTTCCC
>CADCQX010000356.1 GCA_902803695.1 Oscillospiraceae bacterium | reverse complement strand
TCTCCGTGATCATCAGTCAACGTATGAACATGCCACAATTGATATACTTTCATATTTTGTCTCCTCTTTCAATAAGGGCACTCAAAATCTCTTCTCATTGGCATGAGCGTAGAATACCACCTTGGGGTTATAGGACAACACCTTGTCCCAATCATCCTTCAGACTCTCGTTATCTTCATAACCACCCAGATATTCATATGGTTCCAGGTCACCGACAAAACATGTCCCGTCGTCAAGGATAAGCGATATACTATCTTCGCTATGACTTTGAGTCAGTATTATCTCTCCTTCTATACCCAACTCATTCAGAAAATCCCTGCTGTCCTCAGCCGAAATAATTGTCGCAGAAGATTCATCGATCGGTTTATATCCAAGCTTAGGTGTTCTCGAAAATATCCCGTCAGAATAATGAACTGATCCGATCTGTGAATCCACCAGAAGAAGCTTTACACCTTGTTCCATAAGTTCGCTAACAAGTCCGATATGATCAGGATGATAGTGCGAAGCAAGAACATAGTCGATATCATTTACAGTTATTCCATTCTCCTTAATGGCTCTGTAAAACATCGGCATGGTTCCTGCATAATCCGTATCGATCAGAATACTGCCGCTTTTCCCCTGAACTAAAAATGTATTAGTATTTCCATACTTAAGTTTTGTTATCATATAAATCCTTTTGTCTCTCACACGAGCTTGATAGATCCGCCGTCATTACAGATCAGCTTTAAAACTCCGTCCTTAATGCTATAGGATTCGCCATATAAGACTTCACCGAGTTCATCGATCACGATATAACTTCCGTCATTCATCGCAATGAATTCGTGCCCCATACTGTCCGGGAAAGTAATATCTTCAGTAAGTCTCATACCATCGAGCATCTCATCCCTGAGGCTTTGAAAATGCGGATAGATATTCGTCTTCGTAAGTCCGAGACCCGGAAGCCAGCGCTTGTAATCAGGATCTAATGCCTCGCCGGGAAGTTCAGGTCCGGCATAGACCAACTCTGCGCAATTCATTGAGCCCGCGCTCCACGCTATAACAAGACCACTGTAATCCTTAAGCTTCTCTCTAAGACCTATATCCACGAAGAACTGATTCTGTGTCGGAACATGTCCGCCCATCAGGATGATAACATCAAAACGGCTTATATCTTCTGCGGCTTTCTTATTTCTGTCATCACATAATTCAAATTCGGAATATGCAAGGCCGCTCATAGGAAATGATCTTTTGAGACAAGATAAGACAGCATCATTCTTTTCATGATCATCAGGAGAGGCGCATATCATCAGTACCCCGGCATCAGAAGGCCACAGGGATCTTATCGTATCAAGCAGGCCATTCTGTTCGATCAAAACAGAAGGTACTCTTATTCCATTCTCCCGGAAAGCTCCGCCGAGAGAGCTTGTTAATATCACAGTCATAACTGTCTCCAAATGATCGTATAAAAATCTTTCTAAGGATTATATCATAGCGCAAAAAGACACTATGTTATAATTCCCCTATGATCAAAGAAGCAAAGAACGTCGATATAAAACAGACTATAACAGCGGATCCTTTTATGGAGCACAGGGCTGATATAGAGAAGTTTTGGGAGGATTATCGCAAAGGTAATCCTGAAGCGTACAGTGAGCAGATACTGAATGTTTTCGAGATAAAGGAAAATGATCAGGATTTTACACTGACTACGGGCCTTATAAATTACTACGAATCTTTTTGCAGCAGGACGACCCAAAAGTATAAAACACGTGCACTTTTCTCGGGAGGATATGTGATCACCTCCGACGGGTATTACTGTGTCGCTTCAGATCAGAATACGGATATAAATCTGATCGGAGGACTTGCGTCTTTGCTTGATATCAGGGATGGGGATTACGATCCGGAACTGTGTCTTATCCGCGAGTTCAAAGAAGAGATCGGAGCTGATATCAAAGACGGAAGGTTCAGTTATGAACTCAAGTATATCAAGGTTCCAAAAGGCGACGAGATCTACTTCCCTGTCGGACTCATCTATGAGATCAGAACAAGCCTGAGTAAAAAGGAACTGGCAAACGTTTTCGAAGAGAATGCACATGATAATGAGCTCGGGTCTCTGGTGTTCTTTGTGAGGGATGAAAAAGCCGTCTTCGAGAAAAACACGAGACGGCCTTATATCAATGAATTATTCGATATAGTATTCGGCAGATGATCAGTCTTAGATCTCATCCATTCCGTATATATACCTGAATTCCAAAAGCGATGATGAATCCTTCTCCTGGCCTTCAAGTTCATCTCTCAACGAATTATCCTTATCAATTATGAAATAGATGATACGGCATCCGTATTCTTTGGCCTTGGGCATGAAATGGTCAGCAACCCATTTTGTGTCCTGCGGATTATCTTCAAATCCGTCACGGCTGTCAGCCACGTACTTACATCCTTCGTGTTCCCTGATCACATTCAAAGCACATTCAAGCGGAGCCCTGTATTGTTCAAGCTCACAATACTTTTTCCAATGAACGAGAACAACATTTCTATCCTCCACATAGAAAACATCGCAGAACTCTGAAAGATAGCATGCATTATCGATCTTATCGAGTGTATCCTGAAGTATCTCTTCACGCAGAGCCTTAAGCCATTCCGAAAATTCTACTGTGTCATATGCATATTTCTTGTTCAGTTCATATTCATTGTCAGACCACGTATAAAGCGGAGCCTCGTTATGCTGTATAAGCGCCTCAAGTTTATCTAAAGCTTTATAAAGCTTTGATTCAGGGGTCTTCTGCGCATTCATTTCTTCATATAACTCAGAAAGATCTGCTGATAATTCTGCAGGTAAAGTCTTCACCCATTGATCGAGAAGTTCATCTTCAGTCTTACGGTCACCGTCTGTCTTAAGGAAAGCCGGAATATCTCCCGTAAAGCATTCACCCAGATCATGGATCAGACACATATCAACAACTCTGTCGATATCAAGTTCGGGAAACTCACGCCTTAAAAGAAGCGCCATCAAAGATATACGCCAGCTGTGTTCAGCAACACTTTCAGTTCTTCCTTTGGAAGTTGTGCTGTGACGAGGCGTATCTTTCAGTTTCTCTGCAACATGCAGTATCTCCTAATATACTCCGGCGTTCATTCCTGTTCTTCCTTATTTGTCAGCATCCATGAATACTCTGGATCCCGTTGCACCCATCTGTCCTTGATATTTTCCGTTATACGGATTCAATGCATGATCATCCATCTGCGCGAAAACCAGCTGACCGACTCTTCTTCCGCTCTTAAGCTCGATCGCACATCTGTTTGCGTTATAAAGTTCAAGAGTAATCTCACCCTTAAAACCAGGATCTACCCAACCCGCATTTTGAATGAACAATCCCATTCTGCCCAAAGAACTTCTGCCTTCAACGAAAGCCGTCAGATCATCAGGCAATTCAAAATACTCCATGGTAGTTGCCAGAACAAACTGTCCAGGCAGGATCAAATAAGTATCTGTAGTGATAGTCTTATAGTTTATCTGTGATCCCAGTGTTATTATTCCTGATGGTGTATCATCAACAACACTGAATGTATTTCCCAATCTGATATCAACACTTGCAGGCTGGATCTGCTCTTTGGTCAAAGGCTCAATAACTAGCGTTTTCTCTTCAAGCATTCTGCTGATCGTTTTATCTGATAAGATCATTTCAATCATCCTCCAATATCCATAGTGTTAATGTCTATTGGAAGATTATAACATAAGCATCCGTTCTGCCATTGTGTGTTTCTGAAGATTTATTAATGATTCAGCAATTTCGTCTCGATCGGAATAATTACAAAAGCAAATGTTGCTACAGTGATCAGTATTCCCGCAAGCGAATTAATAATCCCCGACAAAGAAACTCCCACTCTGAAGATGCTCTTATATTGAGCCGCAACAGGAAGTGACTTGATAGAAAGTATAAAACCTACTATTCCCAACGCCAAGGCAAAGAATCCAAGGAATATTGCAATGGCAATATCAAATTTCTGCATATAAGTGAAAAAATTAGCGCCTGCAAGAATAACCGATACCAAACCCAGAAGACTGTGAATGTATAGTTCTCCGGTAAGCGGATTATAAATCTTATAGGAGTTGTGACGACCCCATGAGCCATGCACTTCGAACCACTCTTCAAACCATTCTTTCATAACTTTTCACCTCTACTCACATTCTGAGGCATAACCGCAAAAAAGAAAAACAGAAAAACTTGATAATAGACAAAACGATAACTCTACAATTTCAATTATAAAGCATTTATTTCGCTAGTGACCGTCTAATCGGCTCCTTGTACCTTTCTGCAGATGATCGTATCCATACAGTGATAATGTGGGACTCCGCCGCTATTATCTTCAAAGATGACTTCATCTATACGTTCTATCTTCCAATCGGCGAAATATGTGAAAAGTTCTCCCGACTTCCACATCTTCTCTTCCTTATCCCAATCCGGCGGCAACTCAAGAAAAGACTTCTCAACAAAGACGTTAATGAACACTATCCCGTTTGGTTTTGTTATTCTCTCGATCTTCTCGAAAAAGGATT
>CADCQX010000355.1 GCA_902803695.1 Oscillospiraceae bacterium | reverse complement strand
TTCATAATCTGCGAAATGATAAGTTTAGAAATGTATAACCCCGCAAGGGGACGAGAACACATAGTTCTTCATGCCATCTCCTTCCATTTTGAAGTAGTTAAGAAATGCATTACCCCGTGAGGGGACGAGAACACTAATGTCGGCTCTGAAACAATCGTGCCGTCGTCGGTTTAGAAATGTATTCCCCCGCAAGGGGCCGCCCGCTTACCACCAGAAATAAAAGGAACTTAACCATATTGCCTCACAATAGATAACAGACAAATGCCACTCAAAAAGGAGACGTTATGAAAAACACGATTTGCATTAATGCACCGATGATAGATTCTGATGATTTAGAGCAGATTAGAAAAGACCCCGTATTTTCTGATACAGAGTTTGAATTGTTCATGGAACATGGATTAATGGAATCTGCCATAATGCAATTCGTGTTTATGTTTATTCAAGGCGTTGGATACAATGCGGCATATGACATGATTAAATATAGTGTCCTTAATGTATTAGGTATCGTTAAGCGGAAGAAGCATGATAAAGAGAATCCTGCGATAACACTTCGTGTAGATGTATATGACAAGGATGGAAATGGAAAGACATGTAATCACAGATCAACAAATGTAAGCATTAATTATATTATGAGCGCCGATGAAATTGAAAAAGTCTTAAATGCGATGACAAATAGTCTGTTGATAAAGGACTGTTAAGTATGAGTTATCTGGACATCTTAAGATCTCTGCCGACCCGTCAGACGACTGACGAAGATTTAGATAAGTTGCATGAGTTGGTAAGTGAGAAGGATATTTTTGATGAGTCTGTACTGATAACATTGAATAAAGATCCTATGTATATCGAAAGGACCATTCTTCATCATATCGTTGACAGCTTCCATTTGAAACTATATTTTGAATATTTGTATGGGATTTCTGAACAGAGTAATGCGTTTGTAATCAAAAGCGCGGATGGTAATAGGGCATCGGGACTGTTTTTTGACGAAGTATTAGATATATCCATTATGCACTTTTTACTGATCGTATGGGCATATGTTTATCAACCACAGTACATTAAGGTATGCAAAGATAAACTCAGTCGATTGGTGAATGATGTCTTGATAAAAAGAAAAGAAGCATTCAAAGGTTGGGCGAATACGATTGAGGAATTGAATATACCTGATCGCGCAATCGTGCAGGCTCTTGACATGTACTGGGCGGCATGGACCTTTGTTGTTGGACATGAGATATTCCACATTATCAATAACGAAATACTATCAAGGCGGGAGGAAGAATTAAGGGCAGACAGATTCGGATTTCAGGTGCTGATAAGGTTTATAGAAGATCAAAAATCTGGAATCCTTCCTAAGGAACTAGATTCGTTCTATGAAGATTATTACCTGGTTCCATGCATACTGATGGAGATTTTCCGTGTATTAGATCTGCACAGAGAAGACGTGCCAAAATACGGAGACGCCGATCACTACCCTTCGCCGGAAGAACGGATGCAGGCACTGATTGATTTGTATGATACTGATGTTCCGGACGATTTCGACACGGAATATGGTAATGCTTTTTTAGCGACGTTTTTGGATGCGGTTAAGGAACTTTGTTGTATGGAATGAGTCACATAAATAAAGCTCCCGGAAGCCATAAAAGAGTACCTCGCGATTTATACGACAGAGTACGATGACAGCTATATTTTGGAACCGATTGTTGCAAGCGATCTGCAGGAATTCCGAGAACTGGTCAAAAACCAGCAGGAGCGCAGCATTGAATCTGACTTTGATCTTGTCGATACCAATGCAGGTTTCATTATCAATGAGCGGATGACGCGGATCAGGAATCTGAATCGAAAGATAGGAGAGAACCTCAAACTTCTCTACGGGTATCGCTGTCAGCTCTGCGGGCAGCTGATAGGTGAGGAGTTCGGCGCTCACATCGCGGAAGCGCACCACATTGATTACTATGTCAAAAGCCTGAACAACGATTCCAACAATCAGATGGTCGTATGTCCAAACCACCACAGTATCATTCATGAGGCTGACCCGAAGTTCGACCGAAAGAGAATGATGTTTCTGTATCCGAATGGGATGGAGCAAAAGGTTGTGCTGAATCGACATTTGAAGAAAGTTGCAGGACCGGATTAATAGGGAGCTGTAATGACAGATCATGAGCTTGTTGTGTATGTTCATTGTAATGTATAATGATCATGTCAACTTGGAACGGATTTACAGATTTTGCCACGCACGGCATAAATAAAGGCTTTTTCGGTGTTTTGAAGGTTTAAGACTGTATTGAAAACACGAGAAATCATTTTGCGACGCAAAGTGCATTTTGAGCCAGCTGTTTAAGCCGGTTTCCAAGGATAGCGTGTAGAAATGTATTACCCCGCGAGGGGACGAGAACGTTAAAGTGTTGGGGTCGAAATCTTTATGCT
>CADCQX010000354.1 GCA_902803695.1 Oscillospiraceae bacterium | reverse complement strand
TCCTGTCTCTGGAACACCTGTTAGAGCATCTGGCACACAATGAAGTGAGCGATGAGAACCTGTGGCTGTTAAGAGACTACTGCTCTACCATCAACAGACGGTATGAGGATAATCCGCTGTTTGGCAGACATCTTGACTACTTCATCACGACTTACGGATTTGCACCGAGAACTATTGCAGGAAATATCCAGAACGCAACAGATCAGGGCTTGCTGATAGAGTGCCAGTACATTGATCCGTCGCACGACAACAGTGAACGTATGGCGCTGATATCAAGTCTGATCAGCAATATAGCAGCCAGGAAGAAACTGCTTGAAATGCAGCGCGGCTATATCCTGAATACCGAAGAGGATCCGGATGAGGTCATCTATGCCGGATTTTCTAAGGAAACTGCGAAGAGCTTCATAGAGAACTTCGAGAAGTACCTGAATGATAATAAAGACAGCATAGAAGCGCTCAGGATCATTTACAACTCCGAAGATACTATCATCACACATGAGATGCTAAGTGAGCTTCGGGATAGACTTCTTGCAGAGAGCAGGCAGTATGGCGTGTATCAGATTTGGAAGAATTACAAGGTGCTGGATACCGAAGGCAACGTAGACGATCTGGATGTGAAGACGAACGTGAATGCTCTTACAAACCTGATCCAGATTGTTCGGTATGCATATGGGAAGAACCAGAAGCTTACAAGCCTCATCAGTGGCTACGCTAAGCGTTTCAGCCTGTACTGTGGACAGCAGCAGCGTGTTCTGACCGAGGATCAGGTGGAAATCATGCGGCAGATTGCAGAGTTCGTCATCAATGACGGCGCTATCTCTGTGAAGGAACTGAATGAAATTGACACAGACCTTTGGAGAAAAGGCGTAACAAGTTTCGGAGGCAAAGTGCTTGCTGATGAGATGCAGGCATTATCAAGATTATTATTAAAGGTGGCATAATATGGCAAATCAGAAAACAGAAGGTGCATTACTGAATAAAGTATGGAATATCGCCAATGTGTTGGCGGCAGCAGGCGTAGGCTTCACAGACTACATTACACAGCTGACTTATATTCTCTTCCTGAAAATGGATGACGAGAAGGAAGAGCTTGGGCTGGGCAGTTCAATTCCGGAAGGATATAAATGGGCGGATCTGGTTCAGCTCAGTGGCACGGATCTCGTAGACAAGTATGAGGAGATTCTTGAAGAATTATCCAAGGATGGGGGGCTTATCGGAACTATATTCACTAAGGCAACAAATAAGATTGATCGTCCGGTAATGCTGAAGAAGGTCATTGATATGGTATCAGAAGAAAACTGGTACATGATGGAAGGTGACTTCAAAGGCGCTATCTATGAAGGAATCCTGGAAAAGAATGGGCAGGACAGAAAGAGCGGTGCTGGTCAGTATTTCACACCGAGAGCGCTTATTTCTGCAATCGTAGATGTAGTGGATCCAAAAATCACCGAGACAGTTGCGGATCCTTGTTGTGGAACCGGTGGCTTCCTGCTTTCTGCTTATGAGCACATGCGTAAGCAGAGTAAAGATGTGGAGAAGCAGAAGTTCTTGAAAAATAATGCTTTGTACGGCGCAGATAATACATCTCTTGTTGTTACTTTGGCGTCTATGAACCTTTATTTACATGATATCGGAGTGAATAAGAGTCCGATTGCATATAAGGACTCTTTGATTGAGACTACAGATGATCTCTATCAAGTTGTTATGACAAATCCGCCTTTTGGCACGCGTCCTCAGGGAAGCGTGGAAGTATCTGCTAATAGACCGGAGTTTATAAAAACTTCGGATAATCAGGTGAACTTCCTTCAGCACATCATGTCGATTGTAAAGACTGGTGGGCGCGTTGGTGTTGTGTTGCCGGATAGTGTGCTTACTGATGCAGGGGCAACGGAAAAGGTCCGTAAGAAGCTTATGAAGGATTATAATCTTCACACTATATTACGGTTGCCAACAGGTATCTTTTATGCTAATGGCGTAAAAACAAATGTATTATTCTTTGATAAAGGTGAGCCGACTAAGGATATTTGGGTATATGACTATCGAACAGGAATAAAACATACAATGGCAACAAAACCTATGACAAGGTCAGATTTGCAAGAGTTTGTTGATTGTTATTGCTCAGGTCACATTCAAGACAGAAAGGAAACATATTCAGAAAACAATCCTAACGGTCGATGGAGAAAGTTCACTGAAGATGAAATAAAACACGCTCCTAATCTGGATTTCAAATGGTTGGACTTTGAAGAGAAAGATGAGAGAACAATTCCTGAAGTTTTGGATGACATTCAGATGGAATCGGATAGCATTGCTGAGGCCGTAACAAGATTAAGAGAACTGTTGGGAGGAATAGAGTTTTGATAGATACAATAGCCATTAAGAATAAGATTCTTAATCTTGCAATCAGCGGCAAACTTACTGAACAGTGTGGAACGGACGGTTCCGCAGAAGATTATTATGCGCAAATTCAAGAGAATAAGGAAAATCTAATCAAAACGAAGGTTATTAAGCGCGAACAGGCGTTGCCAGAAATCAAAGATGAGGAAAAAGCGTTTGATATACCGAATAATTGGAAATGGGTTAGGCTTGGACAAATTTGCTTACAAATAACAGATGGCACTCACAAGACACCTAAGTATCAGAATGAGGGTGTGCCTTTTTTATCTGTTAAAAACATCTCTGCAGGCTTCCTGGACTTGTCAGACATAAAGTATATTTCCAAAGAAGAACATGAAGAGTTGTTAAAGCGGTGCAGGCCACAAAGGGATGATGTTCTTGTTTGCAGAATAGGTACTCTGGGCAAAGCATTGAGAATTAACACAGATATGGAGTTTAGCGTATTCGTAAGCTTAGGACTTATCAAAACGGGGAATAAAATACTCTCCGATTATATTTGCGCTGTGATTAATTCTGGTTATGGGTCTGATTGGATTCAGGCTAACAAAGCCGGTGGTGCAATGCATACGTATAAAATCAACCTAAACGATTTGAATATGATGCCAATTCCGCTTCCACCAATAGCAGAACAAGACCGGATACTTGATCGTATTGATGAGATACAGAGTAATATTGCCGTCATAGATGAAATGCAGGCAAAATACTATAAAGATGTTGAGCTGCTTAAAAGCAAACTGATCGATGCAGGAATATGCGGAAAATTGACTAATTCTACATCAGAAGATGAGAGCGCGGATGAATTGTATTCGAGAATAAGGGCTGAAAGGAAACAAGCTGCAAAAGAAGGAAAAATAAAGAAAGACATAGATCTACCTGAAGTTTCAGAAACGGATTTTCCATTTGAGATTCCGTCAACCTGGAAATGGATAAGGCTTGGAAATGTAGTTTCGGTTCTGGGAGGCAAGAGAATACCCGCGGGAAGGAAACTTACGACAGACGATACAGGACATAAGTATATTAGAGTATCTGAGATGAAGGAGAGAACAGTAGTAACTAGCGACCTGCTGTTTGTTCCAGAAGATATCTATCCTTCTATATCGAGATACATAATTAACAAGGAAGACGTATATATCACCGTTGCAGGTACCATTGGGCGTGTTGGAAAAATTCCAGAAGAGATTGATGGTGCAAATCTTACTGAAAATGCAGACAGGTTAGTTTTCACCAATTTGGATCAGGAGTGGTTAATCTACTGTTTGTCCTCTTCTGTTGTACAAAAGCAAATTGAAATGCTGACCACGCAAGTTGCTCAACCTAAATTGGCGATAAAAAGAATACAGGAATTTATTATTCCATTGCCGCCATTGGAAGAACAAAAAAGGATTGCGGCAAGAATTGAAGAAATAATGCCTTTAATATCGGGGTAGAAATGAATGAGCAGGAGGTTTTACATGAGCGAGCAGAATCAATTTGACTGGGTAGATTTTTACAAGGAGTTATCCAGCAAATTACTTCAGTACAAGAATAATCGAACAGAGATGGTTGAGAAGGTCAAGAAGATCTATGAGATCACCGGTCTTAATCTTCCTACACTGGAAAAGGATAACCAGATCGTTGACATTGATCCGTTTACGTTCTATGGGCTTTTCAACAAGAAGCTGACGGATGCAAACCGCCTTTCCATTCTGAAAGCGGTTGCAGAGCTGTTTGACGTTAAGGCACCAGTACCGACAGCCTTCGATAGTATTCCTGTACTGAATCCGCAGAATGCAACCTTCTATTATTTCATTCCGGATCGCGGCGATGATGACATTCAGGATCTCTGGGAACTGTTTGACGCTGCTCTTGCATATGCAAAGAGTCCGTCACCGGAGACTATCGCTCAGGTGTCCAAATATTTTGATCTGTGCATCAACAAGAAGGGTAACGGGAACAGCAAGATCACAATGGGGCTGTACTGGATTGCACCGAATTCCCTTCTGAATCTTGATCAGCGAAACACATGGTACATTTATGAATCTGGAAAGCTTCCGGAAGAGCTTGTAAAAACGCTTCCGGAGATAGAAGCGAAGATCCCGTCAGAGAAATACTTCGATATTGTTGAAAAACTTCGTGCTTACCTTCAGAGCGGCGAGAGTGAATTGAAGGATTTCAAGGAGCTAAGCTTCGAGGCATGGAGATATTCGGAGCAGGTAAATCAAGAACAGGCGGCAGCTAAAAAGGCTGAAGCACAAAGAGAAAACAAAGGTGCTGCAGTAGCTGACGAAGGTATAGAGACTGTACATTATTGGAT
>CADCQX010000353.1 GCA_902803695.1 Oscillospiraceae bacterium | reverse complement strand
TACGAAGGAAATGGCTAACTCCGGTAAGATAAACGATCTTTCCTATCTCGGATGTAAAGCTGTTGATAAGCACAGTACCGGCGGAGTAGGCGATAAGTGTACGCCTCTTATCCTTCCTCTGGTGGCTTCTTTTGGAATTAAGACCGTTAAGCTTTCAGGAAGAGGCCTGGGCTTTACGGGAGGAACAGTAGATAAATTCGAATCCATCGAAGGATTTAACGTTAATGTGGATGCAGCTGATTTTCCTAAGCTCATTGAGAGCAACGGAATGGTTATTTCCGGTCAGACACCTGACCTGGCTCCGGCTGATAAGATCCTCTACAGCTTAAGAGATGTTACTTCTACAGTTGACTCTATTCCTCTTATCGCATCAAGCATCATGAGTAAGAAGATCGCTGGTGGAGCTAATGCAATAGTCCTCGATGTAACCTGCGGTGAAGGTGCTTTCATGAAGGATATCGATCAGGCAAGGGAACTTTCCAAAGCAATGATCTCCATCGGTAAACTGGCAGGCAGGGAAGTCGTATGCGTTATTACGTCAATGGATGAACCTCTTGGCAGAAATATCGGTAATGTCCTAGAGATGATGGAGGTATTTGAAGTGCTTCAGGGTAATGGTGAAGCTGATCTTGTTGAAGCAGTTACGACTCTTGCAGCTCACATGATCAAGCATTCTGATGCCAAGGAGAAGGATCTGAGCATAGATGAGATCAAGGATATCTGTAAGACAAGGCTTAACGACGGCACTGCTTTGGAGTACTACGATAAGCTTATTATCGGTCAGGGTGGTCTTGTTCATTCAACAGGATCTCCGCTTTATAAAGATTATCCGGTTGAAGTTATGAGACTTACTGCTCCTTGCGACGGATATGTAAGTAAGGTCAAGGCTGATATGATCGGAAATGCTTCTGTTGAACTCGGAGCAGGCAGACTTCAAAAGACTGATGAACTTGATTATGGAGCAGGTATCTGTATCTATAAGAAGATCGGTGACAAGGTCAAAAGAGGAGATGCCATCTGTGCTCTTTATAAGGGAAAAGAAGCCGTCATTGATGAGGACAGGCTCGAAAAAGCTGCTGATCTGGCATTTGACGCGTTTGAATATTCGGATGAAAAACCTTCAGAGCTCAAAGTGGTCTTGGATGTTTGTTGCTAAAAAAGGATAAGATGTGTATAATTCAAAAGAACAAATGTTTGAAGAGGTTTGAATGGCACCTGCAAAAGAGATATACATCGGCATAGATCCTGGTTACGCGATAACGGGTTACGGAGTGATCGAGAAGGTGGGAAATAAGTTGACCATGCTCGATTGCGGAGTGATCTCTACAAAGCCGAATGTTGAGTTTTCGGAGAGACTTCTGGCGATCAATACAAGGATCGCGGTTCTTTTGGATTTTTATAAGCCGAATTATATGGCGGTCGAGGAATTGTTCCTCGGACATAACAAGACGACCGCTATCGGTACGGCTCAGGCCAGAGGCGTTGTTATCGTTGAGGCAGCCAGAGCCAATATTCCTGTATATGAGTTTACTCCGGGTCAGATCAAGCTGGCGGTTACAGGATACGGTAAAGCTGATAAGAATCAGGTTTCACAGATGGTAGTAAGGCTTTTGGGTCTTAAGGAGATGCCTAAGCCTGATGATGCTTGTGACGGTCTTGCTGTTGCCATTTGCCTTGCAAATACCGGAGTAGGATTTGCCGAGCGTGCCGTTTCCGGATATCAATACGGCAGATATGGTAAAAAAGAGTTTTTCTGATGAGGTAATTATTTATGTATGCATATATAAAAGGAATTCTTACAAAGAGATATGACGAGACTATTGTTGTAGAGAATAACGGGATCGGATATGAGATAATCTGTCCTTTTATCCTGTCTTCCGAATTCGGTCCATGCGGCGAGGAAGTAACAGTATATGTTTATCAGAGCGTAAAGGAAGATGATATCTCGCTTTTCGGTTTTACGTCCCAGGAAGAAAAGGATATGTTCCTTCTTCTTATAACAGTCAGCTCCGTTGGTCCTAAGAGTGCCATGTCTGTATGTTCTCAGATCAAGCCTGATAAACTCGCCATGGCTGTTATGAACAGCGATGTTAAGGCTCTCACAAACGTTAAGGGTCTCGGTAAGAAGACAGCAGAGAGGATCATCCTTGAACTCAGAGACAAGTTTAAGAAGATGGGTTCATCTTCTTCGAAGTCTTCAGTTACACCGGCAGAACTTTTCTCTTCAGATCCGTCACTTTTCGAAGATGCGGTCAATGCGCTTATGGTTTTGGGTTATAAAGAAGAAGATTCACGTCAGGCAGTTTCATCTTCCTACGAAGACGGGATCGAGCTTCAGGTACTTATCAAGAATTCACTTAAGAAGATGGTCAGGTAATGCTTTATGGATTTCAATAATTTCGGTGATTTCGGCGAAGAAGATCGCATCATAGGGCGACAGAAACAGTTTGATGACAGAGACGAGAAGAATCTCCGTCCGATAACGCTTGATGAATATAGCGGTCAGGAGAAGGTAAAAAACAACTTAAGGATCTTCATTTCCGCTGCTAAAAAGCGTGGTGAAGCGTTGGATCATGTTCTGCTTTACGGCCCTCCTGGTCTTGGTAAGACAACTCTTGCAGGTATCATCGCTTCCGAGATGGGTGTAGGACTTCATATAACGAC
>CADCQX010000352.1 GCA_902803695.1 Oscillospiraceae bacterium | reverse complement strand
AGGGTTATATCTGTATATCAATAGGTTTTACGAGCCAATAAAAAGATTAATCAATGGTTTGGAGGACTTTAAAAATAAAAAGGATACATTTCCTGATCCAGATATTTATCTTGAGATGTTAAAAACCTCTGTTGCGATAGAGATCAATAAGGAGATTGAATCTGAAGAAAAGCGAGACCAAAAGAGAAAAAATCGCTGAATGATAGGCGATGTTCCCAGTCTATGGGACAACTAGACAGGCCTAATTTGTATTGAAACTGAAACACTACCGTATTTGATTTATTTGGAAATAAAATATATCATTGAATATGTAAAAATATGCGTTATGCGGAAAGTGTGGTTTACCTATGGAAGAGATCAAAAAGTGTATGCGCCAGGCAAAGACCATCTTGTCTCAGAATGTGGGCGTTATGGATACCAACGGTCTTATCATTGCTTCTACTGATCCGGAATTGGAAGGTACGAATGATTCCTCTGTAAGAGCAGTACTTATGTCCGATGATGCTTTTTCCAGCACTGCCGGAAGAACTTACATGAAGATAGCCATAGGTGAGCAGACCAAGTACATCATCTACATCGATGGTGTAGAGCCTGAGGTAAGAGTATACCTTGAGCTTTTGGCTGAGTGGATCAAGTCCGCTATCAAGGAGAGGGGCACAGATGCCGAGAAGGAACTTTTTACAAAGAATGTTCTTCTCGAAAACGAGCTCCCGGGCGATATCCCGCTTAAGGCAAGAGGCTTTAAGATCGATTACACAGTTCCGCGTTTTGTTATGGTCGTAAGAACTTCCAGAGAAGAAGGCAACGAGGCTTTGGAGGCTTTGCAGAACTTCTATTCTGATTCAGAAGTTGCGGATGTAATGGCAATGGACGAGAAGACATTGATCGTCATCATGAATGCCGATGTCGAAAACCAGGACGAGTACATTGATAACTCCAGCCGTGCGGTTCTTGATTGTCTTAATAACGAGTCCATTACAGCTTATGTTGGTATCGGTTCCGTAGTACCTCTTTTCCAGAACATCTCCAAGTCGTATAGAGACGCTATGCAGTCCCTGAAGATCGGAAGTGTCTTTGAAAAGAAGCAGTACATTACAAGATACGACAAGCTTGGTCTTGGCAGGATCATCTATCAGCTCCCGCCAACGCTTTGCCAGATGTTCATCGACGAGGTATTCCCGAACGGTGCTTATGAGACACTTGATGAGGATACTCTTACGACGATCTGGAGCTTCTTTGCTAACAACCTTAACGGTAGTGAGACGAGCCGAGAGCTCTTTGTACACAGAAATACGCTTGTTTACAGATTGGACAAGGTACAGAAGAATACGGGTCTTAACCTCAGGTCTTTTGAGGATGCAGTTCTTTTCAAGATCGCATCCATGGTACGTACTTACCTCGAATATACTGAGTCGGGTAAGAACGACAATCTGATCAGATAAATTAAGGAACTTTTTGGAATGATTCGATTTGACAGCGTCAAAAAGACGTACAAATCCGGAGTGGATGCCCTGAAGGGAATAAGCTTCGAGATCTTAGACGGCGAGTTCGTCTTCATCATCGGCAAGAGCGGATCCGGTAAATCCACTCTTATGAAATGTATTACAAGAGAAGAAAGACCTTCCGAGGGAAGAGTCTTTATCGATAACTTTGACATATCGAATATGTCAAGAGCTCTGGTACCAATCCTTCGAAGAGAATTGGGAATGGTATTCCAGGACTTCAGATTGATCCCGACAAAAACAGTTGCCGAGAACGTTGCCTTCGCAGGCGAGATCATCGGTATCAAAAAGGCGAGCCTTGATTCAACGGTAAACCTTGTTCTTAACATTGTCGGAATCAAGGACAAAGCAGACTGCTACCCTGAGGAACTGTCGGGTGGTGAGCAGCAGAGAGTAGCTATTGCAAGAGCAATGCTCAGCAATCCGAAGATAATCGTAGCTGACGAGCCTACGGGTAACCTTGACCCGGAGACATCGGAGAATATCATGGCGCTTTTGTTGGAGATCAACAAGGGCGGAACGACTGTTGTAGTCTGCACCCATGACAGTAATCTCGTTGATAAGATGAAGAAGCGAGTTATCGAGATCGAGCAGGGATATATCGTACGTGATGACGAGTACGGTGATTACACGGGCGAGAGCAATGTCGCCAATCCTCTTACATCGGAGTTCGGAGGCTACGGCTTCGAGCATGGAGAGGAAGATTACGAAGATTATATGGATACTGATTCCGAGATAACGAAGGACACGGAAGAACCGGCTGTTACGGAAGCAAGTAATGTGGATGCAAATTTCTCATTCGGTGATACGGATACAAATCTCAGCAGTGGTGAAGAGGCGGAGTTTGAGGCTTTGATCAACTCTTCTGAGGAAGTTAAGCCGGAGCCGGAGGAAAAGAAGGATGAGGAGAAAGAGGACGGACTTCTTTTCGAGTCATCGGCATCAAATGAGATAAAGAACGAGGACAAGGACGGAAAGAGAGCAAAGGCCGAAAAGGATCTGTCGAACTGGGCTTCGGAGATTTCCTTTGATGATATCGACCTGCTTGATTCCGAGGAGGATTAATGACTTTCAGAGCGTTTATAAATTCAGTTAAAGAGGGTTTTAAGGGTATCATCAGACACCCTCTGGTTACGATCGCTTCGATAACGACGATCCTTCTTATGCTTCTTGTTATGGCGGCTTTCTTCATCTTCTCGCTCAATGCGAGAAACATAATGAGAAAGCTCGGTCAGCAGCCACCTATCGAGGTTTATATGCAGCTTAATGTAAGCGAGGAAAACCTGGCGGCTACAAGGAGCCTTATTCCTCAGAATGAGCATATCATCGAGCAGATAGAGAGAAATCCTTATGAGAACTACGAGTACTTTAAGACAAGTCTCGGTTCCAGTTCTTCGGTATTGGATTCCTTTGATTATGAGATGTATCTGCCTTATACGTTTAATATCAGGATCGATGATCCTGCGAACGCCGATCAGGTCGCAAGCTATCTGTCGACTTTGCCGGGCGTAAGTAAAGTTGCAAAAGAGAGCAACGTCATGTCGTTCCTTACAAGAGCTACTTCATTCGTAAACATTGCGACGGTCGCAAGCTTTTTGGTGCTCTTCATGGTTGCGCTCTTTATCATATCCAACATGGTCAGGATCTCGGTTTACTCCAGAGCATACGAGATCGAGATCATGAAGTTTGTAGGCGCCACAAACGGATATATCAGAGTTCCGTTTGTTATTGAGGGTGCCATTGTCGGACTTATAAGCGCATGCTGTGCATGGGTCATCTCGATCATCGGTTACAGGGCCCTCTTCATCAAGATGATGGTCGGAATCGACTGGTCGTCCTATTATGCACTTCTTCCTTATAAGTCACTTATGTGGATGGTATTGATCCTTTGTGTTCTCATGGGAGTTCTCATCGGATCTGTGGGCAGCGGTATAGCAGTTCGAAAGTATGTAAAGGTATAAGTTATGGGAAAGATCATTTTGAGTAAAGCTAAATATCTTCTTATCGTCTTACCGGTGGCACTTATCCTTGCGGGATTGTTTTCGAGTCCTTACAAGGCTTTTGCCGATACCAAGGTAGACGATTTCCTTATCAGGTTCCAGATGGTAACGGATGAGGACATTGAGCAGAAAAAGAAGGAGCGCGACGACGCGAAGGCTTCTGCGGCTGAGTATGAGGCTACGGCGAATGCACTGCGTGGCGAGCAGAGCGAACTTCAGGGCGAGCTTGATGAGCTTCAGGGTCTGTCGGAGGAGCAGAAGGCTCAGTACGAGGAGATCTCACATCAGCTGGCAGCTGCGCTCATTGCAAAGTCCGAGGCTCTGGACACATATATTGATTCACAGAACAATCTGGAGGAGACGAGGATCCGTTTCTCCACGAGAGTTTCCGTAATGTTCGAATACCAGAACAAGTCCACCTTGGAAGTGCTCCTGGAATCCGATTCCATCGCGGGCTTCTTCACGAATATGGAACTTATCTCTCTTATCGCTGATTCCGACAGCCAGGCAGTCGACATGATGCAGATCGCTTTGGATGACGCCGAGCTTCAGGCAGATGTTGCTTTGCAGGAAGCTGAGGATATGCAGGCTACGGCTGATGAGATGGCAGCAGCTCTTGAGGAGCTGGAAGCCAGGATCGGCGTTACGGAAGAGGCTTTGGAGGATGTAAACTTCCAGATCTCTGAAGCAGAGCAGAAAGAGATCGAGCTCAATAACTATGCTGCAACTCTTGATTCTGAGATTGCAGCTTTGCAGGATCAGCTCTATGCAGAGCAGCTCGCTAAGCAGCAGGCTCAGCAGCAGGCAAATTCAAATAACGGCGGCGGTAACAGCAACAGCAGTTCTTCGCAGACTTCTTCCAACAACGGAGGAGGCGGCGGAGGCGGCAGCGGAATGCAGTGGCCGACGTGGTGCACCACCATCACATCCTATTACGGATACAGAGAGCATCCTGTTTATCACACAACGAAATTCCACTCCGGTATCGATATCGGAGCATGGTACGGTGATTCCGTAATGGCTGCAAAGGGCGGCACGGTCATCGTAGTTGATACACCTGTTCCGGGTCAGGATACAGGCGGATCGGGATACGGCAACTATGTCGTTATCGATCACGGCAACGGTATTTCCACTTTGTATGGCCACATGAGAAACGTATACGTTACCAACGGTCAGTGGGTTAACCAGGGCGAGTGCATCGGTGAAGTCGGTAGTACCGGAACATCCAGCGGCCCGCACCTTCACTTTGAAGTAAGAGAATACGGTTCGGCAGTCGATCCGCTCGGTTATCTGCCTTAAAGGAGTAATTCCGTGGACAATTTCTATGACATCCTATCGCCGTACTATGACGTTTTGCAGGAAGATGCCGATCCTTCGCATTTCTCGAAAACATGCGACGATCTCATCAGGAAGCACTGCACTGCAAAAGGTGACGGTGAGGACGGCAAAAAGATCCTCTGTGATCTGGGATGCGGAAACGGACGTGTAACAGTCAATTTCAAGGAACTCGGATATGAAGTCATCGGCATCGATTCATCGATCGAGATGCTCGACGGCGCGAGGGAATTAGGCGAAGGGATATTGTGGCTTTGCCAGGACATCACGGACATCGATCTTTTCGGAAGCTGCGATGTTTTCGTGAGCCTTCTTGATACGGTAAATCACATCACTGACGAGGAGGGGATCAGGAAGATCTTCGGATCGTTCAGGAATTTCCTCAACGAGGGCGGACTCTTCATCTTTGACATCGGCACTTATGAGCACTTCCAAAAGACTTTGGGGGACCAGGTCTTTTTCGAGGATTATGATGAGTTTACGCTTCTGTGGAACAACAGCTTTGATGAGGAAACGGGGCTGAATGTCGCGGAACTGACCCTTTTCGAGAAGACAGAGGATGAGACCTATGAGAGGTTCGACGGGGTCATCGAAGAGAGATATTATGACGAGGATTTTTTCATAAAGACAGGAGAAAAGGAAGGCCTTAAGTTAGTGGACAAAGTCGCGGATGGCGAACGCGTCTTCTTGGTCTTCAGGAAAGAGACAAAATGATCGACGAGAGTTTTTATCATGCACCGGGCGCGCCGGTCAACAGCGACAGGGACTATCTTGTAAGAGCGACCGCTCTTGACGGTCACGTGCGCGCTTTTGCCATCAGGACGACGGACACCGTGAACGAGGCTTTGCGAATCCACAAGACTTCACCGGTGGCGACTGCGGCTCTCGGAAGGTTCATCACAGGGTCTTTGATGCTCGCCGAAAACATGAAGGGCGACGACGATAATCAGACAACGATAATAAAGAGCGACGGTCCCATGAAGGGTATGACCTGTGTCTGCGACTCAAAAGGTCACGCGAGGGCATATCCGATCGTGGCTGACGTGGAGAGCACATACCATAAGCCGGGCAAGCTCAATGTGGGCGAGGCAGTTGGCAAGGGAATGCTTACGGTCATCAGGGACATCGGTCTTCGTGAGCCGTATGTGGGTTCTGTGGAACTCATGACTGGCGAGATCGCGGAAGATTTTACATATTACCTGGCAAGTTCCGAGCAGACACCTTCGGTGGTGGCGCTGGGTGTCCAGATGGACGGAAACGGCGTAAGGAACGCTGGCGGACTAATAGTCCAGCTCATGCCGGGTGCCACGGAAGAGGATATCGATTATATCGAGAAGCGCGCCAACGGCGGTTTCCCGGACATCACTTTCCTCATGGACGAAGGCTTTAATCCGGAGAAGATAATCGATATGTTCCTGGGTGATCCGAAGGTCTGCTTCTTGAGCGGTTCGGAGGTAAGCTACAAGTGCAACTGCTCGGAGGAGAAGATGAGCAGGGGACTCGCGACTCTGAGTAAGGCCGACCTCGAAGAGCTCGCCAATGATCCGAAGGGCATAGACATCGAGTGTCATTTCTGCGACAAGAAGTATCACTTTACCAGCGAAGACGTAAAAAAAATATTGTTAAAATAAAAATATAGGTATCAATAATGCTTAACTGACATTATAATGTGACATAGCAAACAGTAAGCGGAGATCAATAATGCCTGTAGAAGAAAGGTCTAATTCGAACAGAATGGCGAACCTCGAACTCTTGAGGATCGTCTCTATGCTCATGGTCATCATGCTCCATCTGTTCACTCAGGGCAAAGTCCTGCAGAACGTGACAGAGGGTGTTAACTATTACTTTTCCTGGATAATGGAGGCAGTCTGCTACACATCCGTAAACAGTTACATGCTCATCTCCGGTTACTTCATGTGGAGAACCAAGTTCAAGTGGAAGAGGATAGTTTCCCTTTATGCACAGATACTGTTCTATACCATCGTCCTCGCGGGAATAACCTTCGCCGTTATGCCGTCGCGTTTAAGCGCGATCAATTTCTCGAAGCTGCTTCCGGTATTCAGCGGAAACAACTGGTACATCTCCATCTACTTCGTACTGTACTTCCTGACGCCTATCCTTAATTCGGCGATCAGGAGCATCAAGCCGTCGACCCACAGAAGCGTAATAGGCATCCTGTTCCTGGCATTCTCGATAATGCCGTCCGTATTCTTCAATGCGGATCCTTTCCTGGTAAATGCAGGTTACTCCGTCTTGTGGTTTATGTACGTCTATCTCGTTGCTGCTTATATAGGTAAGAATAATATACAGCTCCGCAAATCGGTTACCATCATCATGTGCATCATGCTGGTGCTCGTTCCGATGTCCAAGTTCTTTATGGACCTCTATCATCTCGTAACGGGTGACTACGATATCCAGGGAACGTTCTTCTATACCTATAATTCTTCGCCTGTGGCTATTGCTTCAGTCGGACTGTTCGCGGTCTTCCTCGGTATCAAGATCAAGAATGAGAAAGTCGCGAAGTTCATCAACAAGGTCGCAAAGACCACCTTCGGCGTATTTTATATCCACACATTCTTCCTTTACAGGGACTTCATCTGGGAAAAGCTGGGAAGTACTAAGTTCGTAGGCTCTCCGGTCTTTATCCCGTACTGCTTCGGTATCGTTATCGGAGTCTTCATCGCGTGCTCCATAATCGATTTCCTGAGAGCCAAGCTCTTCAAGCTCATCCGCCTCGACAAACTGATCGATAAGATCAGTCATGCCATCGAAGTAAGGATAAGACTGGAATAAGGATAAAAAGGTGTTATAATACCTTTTATCTTTTTCGAAAAAGAGCGCAAAAGCTCTGATAATACTGAATTTTAAGAAATTTTACGAATACTATTGCATTCACTTCCGAACCGTGATATATTAATCGAGCGCGTTTAGGCGCATCAGCTAAGAAATCGGAGATTGCCGCAATATGCGGGCTGCGCATCATCTGCGGGTAACTTCGACGGAGCGAGTCGACCACAAGGTCGGCGATTCTTAATAGATCCGGCAGCGTGTGTTTTGGAAGACACATGCCCAGGGCCAAAGTGCTGT
>CADCQX010000351.1 GCA_902803695.1 Oscillospiraceae bacterium | reverse complement strand
GATAAGACAGTTCTTTACGCTACGATGGGTGGTCAGATCCACGATGAAGGTAAGATCGTTGCTGACGGTTTTGAAGCTGAAGTTATCTCAGTTGACAAAGATGCTGCAGGTAAGTACCTCCATACTCTTAAGGTTACAAAGGGTACATTGAACAGCGGTTCAACTGTAAGCATCGAAGTTGATAAGAAGAACAGATTGTCAATTGCAAGAAACCATACAGCTACGCATATCCTCCAGAAGGCTTTGCAGGAAGTTCTCGGAGATCATGTTGAGCAGTCCGGTTCTTATGTTGCAAGCGACAGATTGAGATTTGACTTTACACATCCTCAGGCTATGACAGCAGAGGAGATTGAGATCGTTGAGAAGAAAGTTAACGAGATCATCCTTGAGGATCTTCCTGTTATCACCAGAGTCATGAAGCTCGATGAGGCTAAGAAACTCGGAGCTATGGCTTTGTTCGGTGAGAAGTACGGTGAAGAGGTACGTGTTGTAACAGTAGGTGATATCGATAATCCTTACTCAATGGAGTTCTGTGGTGGTACACACTTGAGAAGCAGCGGTCAGGCAGGTCAGTTCAGGATCGTATCCGAGTCAGGTGTAGCTGCAGGCGTAAGAAGAATCGAGGCTATCACGGGTCTTGCTTGTTACGAAGCTTCCAAGGAAGACAGGAAGACTATTTCCGAGATTGCTACTGTCCTTAAGGTCAACAAGGATCAGATCGTTAAGAAAGCGGAACAGAATGTTGCTGATATCAAGTCTTTGGAGAAGGAACTTAAGGAGATCAGCAAGAAGGCTTCCGGCGACCAGGCAGGTAAGGCTGTTTCCGAGGCAAAGGATATCAACGGATTTAAGGCTGTTGTTGCTCAGGTTGAGTGTGATGACGCTTCTGCTCTCCGTGAGATCGCTGACGGAATCAGAGATAAGATCGGTTCAGGTGTCGTATTCCTTGCAAGCGTTAACGGCGACAAGGTATTGTTCGTAGCAATGGCTACTCAGGATGCTGTAAAAGCCGGTGTTCATTCCGGTAACATTATCCGTGAGGCAGCTAAGGCTTGCGGCGGCGGAGGCGGCGGACGCCCTGATATGGCTCAGGCCGGCGGTAAGGATACATCCAAGATCAATGATGCATTGGATGTTGCTACTAAGGTTATTACTGAGCAGCTCGGATAAAGATCGATTGAAGGAATATATATGAAGTCGTTTAAGAATCTAATAGCAGGAACTTTGGTATTTACAATGATGTTGGCTGCGCTGACATCTTGTAGTACCAAGGATTCTGATGATCTGAAAGTCAGAACAAAGGACCATTCTTCGGAGGATTCAGAGGAAACAGAGATAACAGAGGAACCTGACGTTACCGTTACCTCTGAGCCTGTTAAAATACCGGAACCGACTGAAATAATACCGGAGCCGACTTATGTTCCGGAGAATGATTTCTATCCAGAGTTTTCTGTTACATATCTGGCTGATTATAACGAAGAAAAAGATCAGTCTGTCATTTTAGGTAATATCTACCTTTCTGATGAGACGATCGATAATTATCCTGAACTTGCATCCTGCATTGATTCTTTCCATGAAGTCAATGATCTGGATATGCTCTATAATATCCTTGATAATCTTCCGGATGCAGACGGTACAGTACACTGCGACGAGAGGATCAACGTAGCAAGGGCTGATGATCAGATATTCAGTTTCTCTGTTCATTATCGCGCATATACCGGAAACCCGAATGACGGCGTGCTCTTTGATTACATCGAAGCTTATTCATATGATGTAGCTACAGGTCACGAATATACATATGAAGATATATTCAACTTAGGTTTGACAGAAGATGAATATGTATACAAAACGACCGGAGTAACGCTTGATGGAGATGTTTATTATCTGATCGGCCATAACGGAGTAACCGTTATTGCTGAGAAAGAAGGCGGATATGATCCGAACAATCCTTTTTCCACATTAACATACACGGAATATTTCGCTACAGAAAACAGCGGTTCATACTGTTACCCTGATCTGTTTTCTGTTGAGGACTGCGTTATAAGAAATTTCGGTTGGGATATGGATTTTTATAATAACATTTCCGACGAGACTTCTCTTGAGACAGTTATCCAGGATCCTTATACCGGAAAGATCTTGCAGGTTCAGATAACTTTCACACCTTCAGCTGATACGGAATCAACAAATGTCGATATGACTGTAACTGATCTTGAAAGTTCTCTTAAGATCGCTCATGCTGAATTTGCCAATTACATATTCAGTTCGAAGGTGTATCTGTTCTGCAACGGAGGCAATTATTCTCTTGCTTTGCAGTTCTCAGGATATGATGATGAGACTTATGTAAATTTCCTTCAGTTTACAGGCGATAATCAGATTGGAGACCCTGTGATAGTTGAAGGTTATCTGACAGGTTATGCAACTGACTTCAGTACAAGCCCTTATGCTTCTGACAGGGGACTTTGCGCAACGGTATGTAATGACACACTCTTCATCTATTTTGAGAAGAGGATAGATCTTCTTGGAACATACGATTATCTTGACCGCTATGTTTTTAAAGATAATATGATCCCGGAAGATGTGGTTGATATGGACAGAGCTCTTACAAACTTTGGACTTCCGCTCGTAACTAAGATCGACTACGAATTCAATATAGACGATAACGGAATCAACAAGGAAACGCTCCCTGCAGGTACGGAGTTCTATATCTACAGTGTAAATCCGGAAACGAGGACTATCATTCTCCAGACAGGAAGTGATTTCTATTTTCTTAAGTTTGATGACATTGATGACAGTCTCCAGAACAAGATCGACGGAACTCCTGATACTGATCTGTTTGAGGTAGTTTACTATAGCTACGGTCTGTGATCTATAATTGTGATATCTTATGAATAGATAAATACAAAGGAGAAGGCTTATGTGCATTTTTTGTGACATTATCGAAAAGAAGATCCCATCAACAGCAGTTTACGAGGATGAGAATGTTTACTGTTTTAACGATATCAATCCTGTAGCTCCGGTACACGTTTTGGTCGTTCCGAAGAAGCACTACGAGGACATCATCGACCTCGCATCTAAGGCAGATGCTGATAAGGTTCTTGGTGACGTATCACGTGCCATTTCCAAGGTCGCTGAGATCAACAATCTCGGTGAGGGCTTTAGAGTCATTAACAACTGCCGTGAATTCGGCGGTCAGACCGTTAAGCACATTCACTTCCACGTGATCGGCGGTCTCAAGCTCACGGAGAAGATGATTTGAGCGAAGACATCAGATTAGCACTTAAATATCTCGGGCTTAAGGAGGCTCCCGATGAGGAGCAGCTCCTTATGGTCGAGTCTGCAATGGAGGAGATAAAGAAGGTCGCAAGGCCTCAGTTCCTCCATCGTTTTTATCCGCTTCATTTTGACGGTTCCAGGTATTTTGTGGACGTCGATCTGAACCTGGACTATAAGTCCACTTTTGGCCTTTTTTCCCGAAAACAGAGCAATTGCCTCTGTATCCTGGTCTCAACTCTTGGTGCCGCCGTTGACAAGCGCATTTCCAGGTTCAAGGACACAGAACCTTCGCGCATGGTACTTCTGGACGCCTGTGCCAACAGTCTTATCGAGGTGGTAACAGACGAGTACCAGAGAAAACTCGGGCTTAATGAAGAAACATTCCGCTACGCACCGGGCTATGGTGACGTACCTTTGTCCATGCAGAGACAGATCTTTGACCTTATCCCGGAGATAAGCAAGATCGGGATCGAACTTGACTCATGCAACATGATGCATCCATTCAAATCGATGACAGGATTGATCGGTTTTAAAGCGGAAAACCGTCAATAATACAAACGATACTTTATATACCGGCACCTTCAAATATGATAGGATAATGAGGTTAAAAGTCATAAGGAGTTTTCGAGAATGGACATAAGAGACCTGATTGGAAAGAGATTCATAGTCTTTGACGGCGGATTCGGTACCATGCTTCAGAAGTACGGTATCAAGACCGGTGTGCAGAGCATAGAGATGAATACCATTGAGCCTGAGACAGTTCAGAGGATCCACAGGGAGTATCTCGAAGCAGGTTCGGACATCATTACCTGCAACACTTTCGGATGTGACAGATTTCATACTACAGATAAGGGCATCAATATGGCCGAACTTATCGAAGGTGCCATCAAGAACGCGAGAGCTGCGATCGGCGACCGTGAAGATAAGTTCTGTTTCTATGATATCGGCCCTTGCGGAAAGCTTCTCGAGCCATTGGGCGATCTCTCGTTTGATGATGCATATGAGGTCTTTGCCGAGCAGGTAAGGTTAGCCGACGGCAAGGTCGACGGCTTTATCGCCGAGACGATGACAGACCTTTACGAACTTAAGGCTGCGATCCTGGCAGTTAGGGAGAATTCCAATCTTCCGCTTATTGCATCAGTATCTTTCAGTGACAACGGCAAGACACTTACGGGTGCATCTCCTGAGCAGATGGTTACGACTCTGGAAGCATTGGGCGTTGATATGCTGGGAATCAACTGTTCCCTCGGACCAAGAGAACTTCTGCCTATCGTAAAAAGGATCACGGATGTGGCAGGTAAGCCGCTTCTTGTTCAGTCTAATGCG
>CADCQX010000350.1 GCA_902803695.1 Oscillospiraceae bacterium | reverse complement strand
CACTTCTGGCGTATAGTAGGAAGCCGATTTTTCCCGTTCTCGACCGGCAAGCCGATAGATGAAGGTCCCCTTCTCATACATGCGAAGCTTACCCTTCTTCTCGCCAGATTCATAACGAACGCGCTCGTCCTCTGTATATTGATCCAGCTCGCTCTCAGACACGAAGTAACCGACATCAAGCTCATTAAAGCTGTCGCCTTCTCTCTTTACTTCATAGAGATCCTGCTCTGCTATGAAACCGCGGTATGAAAGCAGTGCCTCATACACCGCACCCATCTGGTTAATGCCAAGATTTGCATATGAAATGCGTCCACGGCGGCTGTTTCTCCGTCCGGTGGACTTTGTGAGGCTCATCAGTTCAATGATCCGCAGCATACAACTGTTTCGAAGTTTTGCATCCGTGATCATCTGTGTATATTGCGGATCAAAGATATGCGCTTTGAGCGGAGCCACCAGGAACATATCATGGAGGCTCTCAGCGCCTGTTGCCCTTTCCAGCTCTTCCTCTGTTTTCGGATAGCCGTTATAAATCAGGTCATAGAGCTTTGCCAATGTCTCATGGAGATAATAACCATTGCCTACTTCGTTGGTATCATCACGGATGTTGTCAGCAATATCTCGCAGGCTCTCCAACGAATACCCGGTGTAATAGCTCTGTGCTTTGATAGGAGCGTAACCCAGCTCCGGCCTTGCCTCTATAAACAATACAAATAGCATGCGGTACATATATCGCAAGCACTCAATTGTCAACTGCCCGGCGTCTACAGGATTCGCTTCCAGATCCCTTCCGATCCTTGTCCGCATGTCATAAAGCACTTCATTCCCCAGAAGTTCAATGCTTTCACGAAGAGCAAATTTCAAATCCTGTGAAACTCCAGACGCATTGCGCTGACTCTGTTCGTCCAATTCGTCCAAAAGAATCTTTCCATCATCCGGGCAGAGAGAATCCTTATGAAGCAGAACGGACATAGCCTGAAGTGTAGTATTTTCCAGACGTGAGAATATATCTTCCAATTCGAATTGAAGATACCGCTTTTCATTCCACTTATTCCTGTCTATCAGAGCAATCTGATTCATTCCGATCAGGATCAGGAAACGAGGAGGTTCCTGCTGTGCAAAAAGGACTTTTGTTGCCAATTCTTCGCCCGGAATAGTTCCGAGAGTCCCTTTGTAGACTGTTCCAAAGGACATTTCATCGAGACCTGACGAGTCAAAAGAAAAGCTTTCCATGATCCCTGCATCGGTCTCGGCAGACGACATCAGAACCACCCACAGAAGCGGCGCTCCATTTTGCTTCTTCATTTCCAGATACACAGGAATTGACAGTGTATCATCAATCGGCACATTGATAGGTGAAGCCTCCGGATATCCTAACGCCGAAAGATATCGGTCTGCCTGATCTTTGATCGCATACAGAATCTGTTGGCTAAGAGAAGATCGCGAATATCGGTCATGAGCGGCATAAAACTGCGCGGCATGGCGGCGAAGCAAGGACCACGGCGTCCGAACCTCCTCCGATTCTCTGGAAGCTGCATTCCATGCGCTGATTGTCTCACCAGCATTTTCTTCAAACACCGTTGAAAAATAATGGTTTGTATAGTATTCGTTCTTGTTAGTGATACCTGTCAAGTCCATGCTCATAGCGATACCCCCGTAAGCACTGCGATAATACGTATATAGGGATTATCCTGTATCGTCAGTGTCTCCGTTACCCAAGCTATAAATCTTTCAAATAATTCATCCACGCTGCGGTTTTTTTCCTCGAGTTTCCGTTCCTGTTCGAAGAACGTTAACTGGTAGTACTGATGGTGCTTTTCCTGAAGTGCGATAAGTTTTTCAACCTCTTCATCCAACAGCGGGTTTATCCGATTCTGGTATTCCTGATATTTTTCACGCAAGTATTCCCGTGCATGGGAAACCGCTTCTTCTCGTAACGCCTCAGCGGAACATATCTCTTCTTCCCTGATGGCATCTATGTTGACAAATTTGTTGCTGCGGATTCCTGTCCGGCGGATTACTTCGTGCATATCAATGGTTTCCACATATTTCCCATCGCTGAATACTAATCCAAACCATTCATCCACAAGCGGGGTAGACTTCTGATTGGGAATACTGCCGGAGATCACAAAAATCGTTTCATCAATAGAAAGCTTCTCTGGTATGCCAATCATAGGTGCCTGTCCCCGATCAAACAGCAGACCAGCTTTGTCATTTACCCAGGTAAAGATCGGATGCTGCTGCCACAGGTACTGAGTCTTCGGCCATGCAGTCTCCGCCATGTTGTTTTGCATGCTGCGGCGCATCTCATCCTTTACGAACGAGATATCATCCGAGAGGCGTAGAGTATCTCCACTTGGAAGAGCTTCCTCAGGAACAAGGGCGCGAAGACGGCGGCGCATATCCTCTGTGATCTTGATATCCAACCCGGATACCGTACTAAGTTTATCCACCGGATGGCTTTCATCTTGATTCAGGTAGGAAAGCGCCTGTGATAAATATTCAATATCTGTAAAAAGAGTTTCGTCAGAAACAGTTCTTGAAACTTCAATATTATCATCTTCTGCTTTCTCTGCTTCCCGCATCAGCTCTTCAAATAGATCATATTCCTTTTCCCCGCTAACCAGAGTATCTTCAAACGCGTCTGCATCGGATCCTCTCTCAATCGCCTCTATCACAACAAGCTCTTCGTCTTCAATCGTGAACTTGCCAAGTAGAAGGGATGGATCACCAATGTTCTTCAGTGCCTGCTCTTCCTTTGTGATCAGGATTTCGATAATCCGCATATCCCCCTTAATCCGCTTATTATCACTTTCGATCATCAAGTAACGAATGTCCGGACGCTTCTGCTGACCATAACGGTCAATGCGCCCATTTCTCTGCTGGAATACCATCAGGGACCATGGAATATCGAAGTGAATCAGGCGATGGCTCAGGTAATGAAGGTTCAGGCCCTCAGATGCAACATCAGAAGCCACTAACACCCGAATCGGAGATTCCGTACGACCAAAGTTTTCTACAATCTCCTGTTGCTGAGCATCACTCATCCCTCCGGATATCTCCTGAATGGCATCTGCAGGAAGAGATAGATCCTCCCGTAAATGCTCTACCAGGTATTTCATCGTCTCAATACGTTCAGTAAAGATAACAAGGCGGTCGTCTGTCGTACTGCTGTCCCAGCCATATTTGGGGTTTTTCAGGAGTTCAAGAAGCTTTTGATAACGTGAAAAATCCTGCGGCTTGATTCGCTGCAGTGCATCCCTCAGAGATTCCAGTTTCCCAATATCCTTGATATCTCCAAATCCATATTTCTTATTCAGCTTTGCCAGTCTGGCGTCTATGCTTTTGATGCAGGCAGCCGGGCTGGAAAAAAGTGATTTCTCTAAACTGGTTTTGAACAGATGGCTGCTGCCTCTCTCTTTTCCAACATCCATCTGCAACTCCATGTCCGAGAAGATATCATAAGCGTATTCTTCTCGTGCAGAAGCATGGCAACGCTCCAGGTTCACTTCTCTTTCCAAAAAAGCTCCACTAACCTGATCCTTAATATCTTCCTTAAAACGACGAATGCAAAGCCCCTTAATATCTTCTGGTGCATAATCTTCCGGATTAGCAATTGCGGTAGGGTCCAGCATATTCATAAGTGACGCAAAGCTCTTCGCACGTCCATCATGAGGTGTTGCAGAAAGCATAATCATCGTGTCGGAACGATCTGCCAGAAGCTTAGCCAGGCGAGAACGCTGTGCCTGATGATCACCACGGTCTGCAACATTCTGTGCCTCGTCAATCACGATAATATCCCAGTAGGCGTTCTCAAGATGGGTACGGTATTCAACATCACGCTTTAAGGTATCTATGGAAACGATTGTCTTATCGTAATAGAAAAACGGATTATAATTTGACGGAAGACTTGCACGGATTCTCTGTATCCGATTGGAATCAAGACGCACCAGCGGAATTGTAAACCGGTTCCACATTTCTTTTTGGAACTGTGTCATCATACTCTTGACGGTAACAACCAGTATCCTCTTTCCCTTTCCCCGGGCTATGAGTTCAGATATCAATATACCGGCCTCAAGTGTTTTACCGAGGCCTACGGTGTCCGCTATCAAGATTCTCTGACGAGGGCGCTGCAAAGACTGTTTCGCCGGATCCAACTGATACGGCATCGGATCCATAGCAGCCTTGTAACCGACATGAATATTAGTGTCGGTAGGGATTTTTTGACGCCACTGACTTTCTATATAAAGTAACGATCTTCTGTATCGCGGTGAGTGATCTTGCACGAGCTTCACCTCGGCCGGATTCACGATTTGAATCTCCTCAAGGTCCGTTAAAAAAACGCTTTCTCTGTCCTTCACAAGCGGAGATATCCCGATGCAATGAAGTGATTTGTTACCAAGACTATTGGTCTCAACCTTTTTTACCATCCATTCTTCGTCTCGTATGATGGTACGCATACCTGGTGCATAATCCATATTTTACCCCATTAGATTCTGTACTGTCTGTAATCCACATTCTGAATACGTGTAAACATCTATGATTATACCATGGTTATTACCTTCGTTCTATAAATCCTGACTTAACTCTCCTCCTTCTCAGCCTTCAAAGAGTATGAACTCAAAGATCTTGGCACATATTACAAAAGCCTCACAGAATCTCCATTCTATGAAGCTCATTTACTGCAGATTCCACATCCGCAAACAAGATCCCTGTTCCACCAAAACAAACCCATTCATTGATATTCTTCTTGTAGTCATCAATCAGGATGTCGCCTTCCCCATGACAGAAGTTCTTCTTCTCCTCCCGAAAGACGATATTCACCTTGATATCCGGCCCGAAATATCTCCTCATCCACTGGGCCTTGTCAGTATCTGCGTCTTTGATATTACGCTTTGGTTTCGGAATCCCGGTCAGTATCTCAACACGGCCACCATACTTTTCCATCAGT
>CADCQX010000349.1 GCA_902803695.1 Oscillospiraceae bacterium | reverse complement strand
GGGCTCATTCTGTTGTCCTGACCGAACATCTTATATGTGCAAGAGTAGTTCATGACGTCACTTACGATAAAGAGATCGTGACCACGAACGGAGTTCATAACTACGGCTTTACCTTCACCTGAAGAGAATCTGGCGTTGTCAACCTGGATCCTGTAGTCATTTCTGTAGAACCCCGGATACTTGGAAACGATAGCCTCCTGCTGATACTCCGAGCGTCTCTTGTTAAGGTAGTAATTGACTTTTTCAGTGAAATCCACACTTCCTTTGAGCGGTATAAGACCGATCGGACCAACAGGAGCCATCGGGTTGTCTCCGTATTGGTTATAGCGGGAATAGGATTTCTCGTCGTTTGGAACTGAGATCATACTTCACCTTTGCCTTTCATAAATAATGTCGCATTTTTATATCTTTAACCCTTCGAAAAGGGGATAAAGCTTAGTAGATAACGTCCTCGATAAACTCATCAAATCTGATCTGATCAAGGAACTCCCTGATCCTGGATGTGGAATTGATAAGCTTACTTACAGACTCGTCGACGTTGAGAGCATCAATGATCCTTGCAACGTACGGCGTCATGTTAACATCTACATACCACTCCTTTTCGAGGAGTTCCTTAGGTCTGTAGATAAGGTTTGTGCATACAACTGCCTTGATGAGACCGTCCTTATAGGCCTTATCAAATTCATCAAATCCGTTGGTAAACATACCGAAAGGAGCGATGTAGTAAATGTCACGGGCTCCTTTTTCCTTAAGGATCGATGCAGTTGTAAGCATTGTGTTACCGGTCTTGATCATATCGTCGATAAGAAGGACGTCCTTACCTGATACATCGCTTCCGATAAACTTATATTCCTTGACAGGCGGCTGCTCATAAAGGGAGTTAGCGTAATCGCGGTCTCTGTAGAACACGCCCAGAGGGATATTTAACATAGATGCATAAAATTCGGCTCTTCCGATACCAGTCTCATCAGGGCTCACGACCATGCTGCTTTCAGGCTTAAGTCTGATGGAACCGAATTTAGAGATGATAGTCGAGATGATCTTATATGCCGACTTCGGTTTCTCGATACCCAGAAGAGGAGTAGCATTATCAATTCTCGTATCATGCGGATCAAAAACAACAAGGTTGGATACGCCTAGCGAATAGAGCTGTCTTAAAGCAGCTGCGCAATCCAATGATTCATCCAGGTTGGATGTTCTGTGGATCTGAATGCCCTCATACATGAATGGCATGATTACGTTGATCCTTCGTGCTTTTCCGGCACAAGTGGAGATGATCCTCAAAAGATCCCTGTAGTGATCATCTGGGGATAATCTGTGAGCGTTTCCGGAAAGAGTCGTTTCCTGGTTATATGAGAGAACATCGGTAATGATGTAGATATCATGTCCTCTGGTACTTTCTGCGAGCTGGAACTTGCCTTCGCCCGTGGAAAAACGTACGAGCTCGGCATCAAAGAGATAGTTAGTCCTCAAATAGCCCGGATTGGTAACAAAAGGATTGGAATTGCTGTTATATCGTGCCAAACGCTTCTCATAGAGGATATCATTGACCATCTTTACGAAATCTTCGTTGGCGGTATGCGAAATTATGCCGATTGGACCGAACGGCTCAAGACGAAGCTCATTATATGTAGAGTCTGAAGTCTCATTAATAAGCACTTTGTTTCGCACTCCTTAAAATCTCTATTTTTAATATAACAAACATCGGTCGTAAATCAACCGAAAAGATGTTCTTCAATTGCATTTCTCAGATCATCAAGACCTGTCTTTTTTTCTGATGAAACAGCAAAGACAACTGCATCATCGCTGAAATTCAACTCTTTGGATAATTCGTTAAGTCTCTTCATCAGCTGTTGTCTGCTGAATTTGTCACATTTGGTGAAGACTACAAAGTAATTGAGGTCGGAATTATTAAGGAATTCCAGCATTCCGACATCTTCAGCAGAAGGGTTATGTCTTATATCCATAAGGTGGAGTACAAGATCGATCTTTCTGCCGCATGTGAAGTAATCTTCAGCGAGTTTGGAAAATTTTTCCTTTTTCTCTTTGGAGGTCTTTGCATAACCGTATCCCGGAAGATCAGCGATATAAAGCTTACGGTCAACGTTAAAGTAAACTACCGCCTGTGTTTTACCCGGTGTCTGGGATACTCTTGCAAGTTTTCTGTTATCCGAGAGAGCGTTAACGAGGGAAGATTTGCCTACGTTTGACTTGCCTGAGAATACTATCTCGGGCATATCTTGAGGCGGACATGCTTTGATGTCTGAAGCTATTCCATAGAAAACAGTGTTTCTGAAATTAACGGCCATAGTTTCCCCCACAATTAGTCTATGCTAATTATATCGTAACGAGAG
>CADCQX010000348.1 GCA_902803695.1 Oscillospiraceae bacterium | reverse complement strand
GCTGTATGGCTGCCGAACTAGGATTCGAACCCAGACAGACGGTGCCAGAAACCGGAGTGCTACCCTTACACAATTCGGCAATGTTGAGTCAATCAACGGCACTTAGTATAGCAAAGAGCCAAACTAAAATCAATAGGGTGTTTTTTATTTTTCAAGGGTTGATCTCAGGAGACTTCTCAATGAGACCACGTTCTACAAGACGGTTATAGACCTTAGTGAAGTCCTCCATCATCGGGATCTTCATCTTAGGGTTACGGAGAGCATACGCCGGATGATAGGTCGTCATGATCTCGTATCCGTTCTTTTCCGTGAAAACGCCTCTTACGTCGCCCATGAGCGGTTTCTCGTTGAAGAATCCCTCATAGGCCGTGGAGCCGCACAGGAGGATGATCTTAGGATTAACGAGCCTGAACTGAGCAGCCAGATGGCGCTTGCAGGCTTTTATCTCCGACGGAGTAGGTCTTCTGTTCTGAGGCGGACGGCACTTGCAGATATTGCAGATATGATAATCCTCGTCCTTGATCCCGAAGGATTTGATGAGATGCTGTAAAAGCTTGCCGGATCTTCCGACAAAAGGCTTGCCCTCCAGGTCCTCGCTCTCGCCCGGAGCCTCGCCGATTATCATGAGCGGAGCCGACTTGCCGCCTCTGTAGATAACGACGTTCGTTCTGCCCTTGCAAAGCTCACAATCTTCGCAGTTTCTGCACTCCTCTTCGAATTCAGACCATTTCGCTTCAAAATCATCCATTGGGACACTCACCTTTTTGTTTTTATATAGTTTAACATATGCTACAATCCCATACATGAGACTCGACAAAATGCTTGCTAATTCAGGATACGGAACCAGGAGCGAGGTCAGGAAACTGATCACCCGCGGGCTTGTCCGTGTCAACGGAAATGTTGTAAAGAATATAGCCTATAGTGTTTTCGAAAACGATAAGACAGAGATAGGTTCGACTGAAGTCACGGCAAAGACTTATCTTTACTACAAGCTCGATAAGCCGGACGGATACCTTACCGCCATGGAAGATAAGAGGCTTCCGACTGTCGCGGATCTCATCCCTGATAATCTTAAGACAAAGAAATTGTCCCCTGTGGGACGACTTGATTATCACACGACGGGACTTCTTATACTCACCAACGACGGCGAGCTTTCCCATAGGCTCACGAGCCCCAAGTACGAAGTTCAGAAGACTTACCTCATCAAATACGAAGGCGAGCCTTTGACTGATGAGCACGTGAAGATATTTGCGGAAGGTTTCTCACTTGAGGATACGGGCAAGAAGATCGATCTTAAGCCGTCTGTATTAAATGTTTTCGAGGATAATAAATGCGAACTTACGATCACTGAGGGAAAGACCCATCAGGTACGAAGGATGCTCGCAAAGTTTAATAGATCCGTTGTCGCTTTAAGACGCGTAAGGATCGGAAATATTGTTGTTCCTGAGGACAAGGAAGGGATCCTTGAAGAGTTCACCGAAGACGAGCTTCAGGAACTTATGACAGCTCTTTCAATAAAGAGGTAAGATACTCTTCGGCCTGCTTTTTGTTATCGCCCTTTACACCGAAACTGAATACCAGCGTAGGCTCTGACTTAGGCCATTTATTTGTGTAGCCCATCTTCTCGATGAACTCGGTATCTTTTACTTCGAGACCGATCAGTTTCTTTGTCTTGTCAGCGGTATCGAGTTCGGAATAATCGATATTCTCCGCACCCATATCCTCCTGATATTCGATGGATAACTGAACGGAATCATATTCGCTATAATAGATCGGCGTGATCTTACCGTAAGCCTCATCCAGAAGCTGGTCTTTGAGAGACTCGTAGTAGTTCGTCATGTCGTCCATGTTACCGAAGAAATAATAAACGGTCGCTTCATCAGTAACTACGATCTCCGGATTACTTAAGAAGAGAACGCTCGATGTTGTCTCCGCATAAGCGTTATTCGTCTGGCCCTGATCGTTCGGAACCGCCAGGTCAACATCAGCGACATACGGATTCTTGAATCCGAAATCGCGAAGTCGGGCTTCGATATTGTCGCCGTCAACCAGAAAGTGACCGACAGACAAAACACCGATATCTTCTTCAGGAGTAAATACAACACGCTTGACGATGACCACAAGACAGATAAGGGCAACGATAACGATCAGATACTTATACCAAGTGTAGCCGATATAATTCTTCCATTCGCCCTTTGTCTTACCGAGGAATTTAGGTTCCGCTTCACGCTCCGCGAGAGCCTTAAGCCTTGCCTGTTCCTTTCCTGTGGCCACATCGAAAACATACGACAGATCCACCATCTTCTGCTCGCGCTCGGCATCATCCTTGATGACACGTGCACGCTTGGATAACTGCCAAAATTTCTCATCGATCTCATAATCATTTGCATCAGAATCGAGGCCCAGATATTTCAGGGCCTCGTCTTTTCCAATACCTATTAATTCGTCAGAAACTTTGATCTTGTTATCTTTATCTTCTGCCAATGATAGATCTCACTTTCGATTATAAGTTACTGAGGATATTAACAACAATAACGATAAAGAGGATTATCAATTCGATACATCCGATGATGGATGCTGCAATTCCCAATCCGAAAGCTACCTTAGGAAGAGCACTCTTATCTGTCTTCTTCGCGCCAATACCCATGATCAATCCGACAAGTCCGAGGACCATACCCAAAAGACCAGTATAACCGAAGAAACAGAAGAACAGACCGCAGCCTGACAGGATAACTGCTGCAATGGATTTACCCCTGCTGCGCTCACCCTGAGCTGCTACACCTGCTGCTGTATATGCAGGTTGCTGCTGCTGAAGCGGCGGTGGTGTGATCTGCTGAGCTGCCGGCTGCGCATATGCAGGCTGCTCATATGAAGGCTGAGCATACTGCTGTGTGATCGGCTGCTGGATCGGCTGTGCTGCTGCAACAACAGGCTCCTGAACAGCCTGAGCACTCTGCTCGACTACAGGCTTAGCATCCCCCGCGATACTTGCTGCTGCAACTGACGGAATATCCGTCTGAACTGAACTTACCTGCTCAGGAACATCATTAGCTGTTCCGCATGCAGGGCAAAACTTGTCATTTGGTCCTAATTCGTGACCGCAACTTGTACAAAACATTATTTTGTACCTCCCTTATTCATATTTCCCGGAATAACGAACAAAATGGTTATTCCGATGATCAACACTATCATAATGGCGAGACTTCCCTCGAATCCGAAAGAACCGCCGTGAAACAGTTTATTACCTACTTGCTTTGAAATCAAGAACGAACTTTGAGATTCCAATCCGCTTACCTGTGAACCTAATACATGTCCCTGGAAGAAGTTCCATGCAGAGTGTGCTGCACAAGGTACCCAGATGTTATCAAATCTAAGCATCAGTAACGCGAAGAAAAGTCCGCTCAGGAAGAGATTAAACATGGCAAGCAAAGTCATTCCCGGATTAACGGAATGAAGAAGTGCAAATGCAATTGAAGAAACAAGGACCGCGATCAAAGTCGCATGCTTATTCTTCATGGAATTTTTAAGTGACACGAGGAAGAATCCTCTGCACAATACTTCTTCCGACATTCCCTGAACAATATATCCCAGGAAGTAAAGTATGATCAGATAATTGATCTTTCCTCCAACAATATCGATGCCCTTAAAGATAAGACATACAAGCGCAGAAAGGATCATGATCATTCCGCCGATAAGGTAACCCATAGGATATCCCAGTGGAAGTTTCTTTTTGAAAAATCCCATGGAAGAAAGGCTTCTTCTCTCGATCTTCGTAACATATATGATCGATACTATGGTCGTGCCTACCGTAGCAAATAACGTAGGTATCATCACGTACGGAGGCATCTTTGCCGCCAGAGAAAACATTTCAGAAAATGAGCCGTTTTCCATTATCTCATTTACCGTCGGGAGAAGTTCGAACGCCCACTTACTTATGAACGGAATACATAAGATGCCCTGTATTCCTGATCCGATATCAAATATCAAGATGAAAAACAAAATAATGATAATCGGCTTAAACTTACGTTTAGCCAGTGAAGCCTCTTTGAATATCTCACATTGATCAAACTTGCCCATAGATTATCTCCTTCAATTCCAAGATATATTAACATCAAGGTTACTATTTATCAATTGAGAAGAAACTATAAAGCAATTACTATTACGGGCATTTTGACCCTATAGGCTCAACCTTAACTGCCTGTCTGCCCAACTTTTCTGGTTGGCTTCATGGATGATATCACCGGGTTCGGAATTACCGATCAGAAACGGAGAATCCGGGTCATGCTTTGACATGTTTATCTTAACCAATGAAGGATCACTGTTTGCATAGCAATACTTACAAAGATGAGCACATGTGTCATAAGCACCGATATCAGTTCCGAGAAGGCAGGCACACTCGCCGTTACGTTGGTTCTTGCTCTGTCTGGGAACCTCCAGATGAAAGCCGAGTGCCGTCTCATATGTATTGACGGTCATGCAGCCGGAGCAGTCGGCACCGTACGGTTGCAGCTCGTTTCCTTCTGCACAGGGGCGGATCGTCATTTTGTGCTTTGATGCGATATCGATAAAAGCCCTGCCGATCGTAAGTCTGTCTTCTTTGGAGACAGGACGGGCATCAGGAAAGTTACGCTCGACTTTTTTGTAGATATCAATGAAGCTGATAACGCAGGTGTTGGTATATCCTTCAAGATTTTCGGCCATTCTCGAGAATTCGGAAAAGTGGTGTTCGACCGTATAGACATCATTTATCAGGATCGGATCATAACGCCAGCCGATACTGTTGATACCCACGATCTTTGACAGGTGTTTAAAGTCCTCCATCACCTTTTCCTTGGAAGGAACATTAGGTTCTATGTCTTTGCCGTATGGCGTGATCGTCACAAACCAGTACTGACCGTATGGTTTTAGGGCGGACATATGAGGGAACATGGGAGCGGGATTTTTCGAGCAGAAGGATATGAGATCTACTACTTCAGGGTTCAGACTGTATCTTGTGACCTGAGACGGATTATAAGGATTGCGGACCAGCACAAAGCCTTCCTCGAGTCTTCGGAGAAACCACTTCGAGTAGAACGCCGGGATGTCTGTTCTCATTCCTGTCTGTATTATCATGATCTCATTCTCCGATACACCAACTAAGTAATGTCAGAATTTGATCTTTATGATCGGTCTTACAGAATACTTATCGCCCGCTTTGGCATATTGGAACATTTGGGTCAGATCAAAGGTCGCGTAAGTTTTATTCTCATTGTCAGCATCTACATAATTAATCCAGAAGGTATCGAAAACATTATCATCGTCAGCTTTATGAGATTCAAAGTAAGCCGGCGTGAAACTCGTGAACAACTCATACTTGATGTACTTAAGGTAATCGACTGTCTCATCTTTTTCGAGCAGGGTCACATATTCATCCTTGCCGAATCCGACCAGATTTTTCTGTTCTTTTTTGCTGAAAGCCTCGTTCTTGAAATCATTGTTGAGCCATTCATAAAGCTCGGTCTCTTCGAATTCGTCCACGACCTTCTTATCCATGCACATCTCGTCCAATCCATATCGGCTGAACAGCATAAGACCTTTATTGCTCGTATCGGCTACGATCCATTCGATCGGTGCTTCGTCATATGTTCCGAAGGTAATGATGTCACCTTCCTCTAAATCTTTCATGGTATACGGAGCTTTATACTCAACGTTGATGACCGGTCTTACTCCGATATCCTCAGCCGTAAAAGCTTTTTCACCGGGCTCATCGGCACTGCCTCCCACATTGCCGTTATATCCGAATACCACCGGAAATTTACGAGTGCCTCCGTCCTCTCCGAGCGGTCCCGCATATACAGACTCGAGAACATCGCGTCCCCAGTATTTGCACACGTTCTCCTCCATGGCAATACCCTGATCTTCGGCATAATCCGAAGGTTTACAGATCGCCTCTTCCGGTCTGAAACGCTACCACAGAAGGCTCATCAGATATACCTTATCAGTCAGATATCTGGAATCTCCGATATAGTTAAAGTACGTTGTATCGACTATCTGCTTTTGTTCTTTCTTGGAGAAAGCCTCGTTATAGAAATCATTATTGAGCCACTCCCTAAGTGAGCATTCATCCCAGGACGTCACTCCGTCCTCATCAAACGGCTTACAATCCAATGCATACTTACTAAGAAGCTGCACACGGACCTTGCCCTCATTCGGCAGGAAATGCCTGGACAGCACCTCCCACTCGATCTTCTCATCCTGATACTTTCCAAAGGTGATCTTATCCCCTACCTCGATGTCAAACTCCTTAAGACGATAGTCATTATAGCAACCCGCGAGAACACCGAGCATCATGACCACGGAAATAATCATTGCCAAAAACTTCTTCATGCATGTACCCTCCAAATCCAATATAGGAAGATTATATCAGAAATTGTGGGGTGCCCGATACACCCCACGTAGTCATCATTTATAGGATCATGCCATATTGATTCTCGAAGTCTCTGTATATTGTCTTGCCAGGGTCAAGATAAACTGCCGAGAAGAAGCCGCCGAGAACATACAGATAATTACCGTCAGCATCGAAAGCGACAGAATAAACATAAGGAGATCCAACATAGTACTCGCTGTTGTTGGTTTCGGACTAAATCCATTCTTCACCATCTTTGTCACTATCATCAAATCCAAAAGATTTTGTTTCCCCTGTCGGGGAATAGTCTTTTCAGACTGAAGCAGATATGGAGCCAGTGGAATGCAATGTCCATGATAATCCCTCAGTCTGATGTCTTTCTGATGATCCAGTCCGACTTCAAATCTACGCGCTCGGCCTCATAGCCGAAGGGCATTTTCGAGAGGTGGCCGACTGAAGGATCAAGTTCAAATGCTTCCTCCAAAGCCACGACCATTGCATCCTCCATGCCGTGAACGCCGCCGCACATGAACTGCCACATGCCGTCTTCTTCATGCGCTGCAAAAAGGATCGGCGCCCGGTCATGAACTATGTGCCGGCAGATGATGACCGCGGTATCCGGCGGATCTTCAAAAGGATACTTCATT
>CADCQX010000347.1 GCA_902803695.1 Oscillospiraceae bacterium | reverse complement strand
GGTGCCGGTGCTCAGGTAAGAATGTCCGCTCTTACAGCTTGGCTTGAGGAAGAGTATGGCATTACTCAGATCGTTACAAATGATCTTACTTATGGTGCTGATGCTGAACTCGATTCCAATGGCAGACCTGTCATTAAGAATGCAAGATACTATCCTGCAAACAAGGTAACATTCTTTGCACCTGCTCCGAGTGGTAAGCTCGGTATCGGTCTCTGGGGTGATCCTCCGGAAGTTGATGTTGCTAACCTGATGAAGGTTGAGGGTAGTGAGGTTTCGCCTTACGTTTACGTTTCACAGTACGTTGAGAACGATCCTGCAGTTCTTTGGACTAAGGCATCAGCACTCTATATGCCTGTGCTTTACAATCCTTCAAGTCTGTATATCGCTAAGACTACGGAAACAGCAGCAGGTCAGGGTTAATTGCTATGGAAAAGACACTTACTGAACTTTGTGAATATCTGAATAACTACTTTTGGAGAAGTAAGAGAAAAGGAAAGATCGCTATAAGTGGTGGGACTTTTACAGCTGATTATCTCCAGAATGGTCAGTATTTCCGGATTATCGGTAGTGTTTTTCCTGAGAATAACGGAGTTCATAAATATCCTGCAACGGATCTTCATGATGAGGTTTTTGAAGGTGCTATATGGTCAATGGCTGTTCCGCAAGCAGTCATTGACCTTGCATCTGATATTAAAACTTGGCAGGACAAGTATGGATCCGCTGACTCAGCAGCAATGTCACCTTTCAATTCCGAATCATTTGGTATCTATTCTTATAACAAGGATTCAGGATCATCTTCAAGTGATGGTGTCAATGCTAATAGCTGGCAGGCTGTGTTTGCTGCAAGATTGAGTCCGTATCGTAGATTGAGAGGTCTTCCGTAATGAGTGGAACACTTTTTGAACAGCAAATGGAAAAATGCCACATTGTCGATAAAACGACAAGGCCCGATGGCAGAGGCGGTGTAGAAACTGTCTACGTCGAAGGTGCTCCTATTGATGTGGCTTTTTCTTTTGATGATTCTGTTTCAGTTGTTATTGCAGATCAGGAAAAAGTAACTGATATGTATACACTGGTAACTAAAAAGAGTGTTGTACTTCTTGCTGGAGATATTATCGAAAGAGATGCAAATGGAAATACATTCAAGATTGAAACAAACAGCATAGATAGTACACCGCCTGCTATTTCAGCATTGAACATGAGACAGGTTAAAGCTAAATACTTTAAGCTATCAAGCGAGATAATCAAGACAGAGGGTAATTCAAATGGAGAAGCAGCAGGCTTATTACAGTTTATGGACTAGGTTCGGTGTTTCGGCATATGATGAAAATCGTGTCCCGGAAGAGGCCGAACTTCCTTATATTACTTATCAGGTTTTACTTGGTGATCTTGATGAACCGATTTATCCGGTCGCAACTCTTTGGAAAAGAGATACGTCTTGGACTTGGCTTGATGCAAAGCTTTCTGAAATATCAAGGTATATTACAGAAATGTCTCCTATACCTCTTGATGAAGGATATATGAATGTCACAAAAGGCACACCTTTTGCAGAAAGAACATCAGATCCTAATGATAAGACGATAATAGGATATAGACTAAACCTCGGAATTGAATTTCTGACACAATACTAAAAAGGAGAAAAAAATATGGCTAAAAGATTTACACAGGTAAAGCTTGATGCTTTCAAACAGTTACAGCTCGAAGCAGGTGTAATTGTTACACAGTTTAATCCTGCTAATCCTGTTCTCGATAGATCAAAGATCCTTTTCGTTACTACTGGCGGTATCAATCCGGTATGCAAACCCAGTTTTAACGATTACTTTGATGATGTAGACAATATGCCTTCAAATACAAAGCAGGGTAAACAGATCGACCAGTATGAGTGTTCAATCAGCACTACAGCTCTTGATATTTCACCCGAAGGAGTAAAGGTTGCTCTTGCTGCAGCTGATATTGATCCTAACGATGAGTCAAGAGTAACACCGAGAAACTATCTGAAACTTAGTGACTTCATTGACTCGCTTTGGTGGGTTGGCGATAAGGCCGATGGCGGCTTTGC
>CADCQX010000346.1 GCA_902803695.1 Oscillospiraceae bacterium | reverse complement strand
TGTGACTTCGCTTTCCTTGCGGTATCTTGCTATCTTCATATTTACCTCTGTAAATGCATTGATTTTAAAAAATATTTATACACTTTGATTATTCTATGTTATCATACAATTATCTATTCCTAGGAGGTTTTGGTTATGGATAACACTTCTGTATCAAACATCACAGGTAAGCAGAAGGTTTTTGCGATTCTCGCTTATTGTGGTATTTTCTGGTTTCTCGGACTTCTTAACATCATCCCGTCTGACGTAAGAGAGTCAGCTTATGTTAAGAATCACGTAAACAATGGTATGATCCTTTTCATCCTCGAGATGTTCCTCGCATGTATCCCATTCGTAGGTTGGGCTTGTGAAGTAGTAATCATCGTTTTCGCAGTTATGGGTATCATCGCAGCTGCTACAAACAAGTATTTCTCAATCCCTGTTCTCGGAGAGAAGATCAAGCTTTATTGGTAATCTAAGATCAGAACCAAACCAGGACCTTGCTGAACGGCAAGGTCTTTTTTTGCGCTTTTTTTCGAAAAGGATATTGACAAGTATATCGGGAGCCGATATACTCAGCTTACGATATATCGGTTGCCGATATAACGACGAACGATACAAGGAGGAATGTATATGCCACAGCAAGCACTTACGGAAGCTGTTTACTATATTCTGTTATCTCTACGGGAACCTTTGCACGGTTACGGGATCATACAGAATGTGGACGAGTTGTCACACGGAAGGGTCAAGCTCGCGGCAGGAACCTTGTACGGAGCACTGAACACGCTGGTTGAAAAGGGATGGATCGACGCCCTTCCGGAGAACCCGCTGAGCCGCAAGAAAGAGTACGTGATAACAAATGCCGGTACGGAGATCTTGAGAGAAGAGATCGCCAGACTTTCCGAACTCGTCGACAACGGCAAGAGGTTAATGGAGGGTAAGTAAGATGATCAAGAGGGTATACAAGTTTTTCTTTATCTGGGAACTGGACAAAGAAGAAGCGTGGATCAACGATATGGCTTCTCACGGATATTCACTTGTAAGTGCCGGAAGACTGTCATTCGATTTTGAAGAGACGGAACCGGGACAATACAAATATAAGACCCTGTTCCTCAAAGGAAACTACTACAGCAAAAAGAACATGGATTTCTTCAGTTTCCTGGACGATGTCGGGATCAAGGTCACATCATACATAAACTATCCGGGAACATGCTGCGTATACACTAGAGCTGTCGCAGAAGATTATCCGGACGGGATCAATATCTACTCGGATATCGATTCCAAGATCACATATGAATGGACGAAACTCTGGTACATGCTCTTCTGCGCTGTCGTCATTACGCTTGGCGGACTTCTTAATCTCGCCGTAGCAATGAACAGAAGTTCAGTGTGGCCGTTGAACTTCGGAACCGCGCTGGTATGCTTCGGCCTCGCTATTGTCTGCACCATCCAATTCATCATGTCCATAGTAAAGATCAGAAAGTTTAAGAAAGAACGCGCTATCCACGAATAAGGAGGATCATATGGAAAGACTAGCTAATCAGGAGAAATTCCGTCCATGGATGGGTTTCGTATTTTTCGCTGCACTCATGGCATTCTTTTTGACCGTTTGTCAGCTTCTTCAGTATTATCTCGGAATGGCAGGACTTATCATGACAGAACTTCTGTTCCTGGGAATAGCAGTAGGCTACTGCCTCATAAGAAAAGTCAAGATCAGGGAGATGTTCCCCATCAGAAAGCCGAAGGTCAGAGAAGTATTCGGATGCCTTCTTCTCATGATCGGCGGACAGAGTATAGGAATTGTCGTTACCGCACTTACTTCCCTCATCTTCCCTTCCACCACCAGCGCGATCTCTGACCTTAACAGTTTCATCTACGGGGGCGGATTCGGATATTTCGCTCTGCTTCTTATCATCGCGGTACTTCCTGCGATCTGTGAGGAAGCGGTCCACAGAGGTGCGATCCTAAGCCACTTCAGAGGCATAAAGAAAGACTGGCTCATCGTTCTCATCATGGGTATCTTCTTCGGACTTAATCACGCATCCGTCTTGAGATTCGGCGTTACTGCGATCCTCGGTGCGGTCCTTACGTTCGCAGTCGTAAAGAGCAACAATATGCTTCTGTCGATGCTCATGCATCTGGGTAACAATCTGTTCTCAGTTACTGTCGGATATCTTTCCGCCAGGAGCGGATCACTTGATACTACAGGCGATGTCAATATCGGATCCTACATCGGAATATATCTCATCATGGCCTGCACCGCTCCTATTCTTCTGACACTGGGCGCCATGCTCCTCGATCCGAAGAGTCACAGAAAGATCAGGTTCCTGTTCGCAGGTATCGCTGCAGGCATCATGTTCATAACGGGTTGCGGACTTACCGTCGCACAATCCATCGGTTCGATGAATGAGACACTTCTCTCTTCAACTATCGGATATGAGGTGACCGAAGAGAGCAACGAGACAAGTCTCGATTTCACTCTCGATGAAGAAAGAAAGGTCAGCGTTATGGTCATCCTGGTCGATGCGAAGGGTGACTATACCATAACTGTCACAGGAGATAAGGAAGGCGATGTCTATAGCGCAGATATTCCGAAGGGTCTGTCGAGAACAATAACGACAGAACTGGAACTTGATCCCGATCACTATACGGTCACGTTTGCCGGCGGAGATAATGCCATAGGCGAGGAACCGTTCATCAGCATCAATGTCCGATGAGGTCTCAACTCATACAAAAATCTTCCAATTGATTTTCATTTGGGCCTTGATTTATTGTATAATGCTTCTGTTATTAATTTGAGGAAGTATATTCATATGAGTCAGCTTACAAATCAGATCATTACGGAAGTCAAAAAAGTTATCTGCGGAAAGGATTACGTTATCGTTCAGGCTTTGACGGGAATCCTCGCAGGAGGACATATACTCATAGAGGATGTCCCGGGTGTCGGTAAGACCACAATGGCTCTTGCCTTTTCGAAAACAATGGGATTGGATTACGGACGTGTTCAGTTTACACCTGACGTTCTCCCTTCAGACATAACGGGATTTTCCATTTTCGATAAACAGACAAATACGATGAAGTATCAGCCGGGATCGATCTTCCACAATCTGTTCCTGGCAGACGAATTGAACCGAGCTTCCTCGCGTACACAGTCGGCTCTTCTCGAGGCGATGGAGGAAGGTCAGGTTACGGTCGACGGCAAGACATATCTTCTCCCGAAACCGTTTACTGTTTTCGCGACGCAGAACCCGGCAGGAGCATCAGGTACGTCACTTCTTCCTGACTCCCAGATCGACCGATTCATGATCAGGATCTCCATGGGATATCCTGCTGCGGCTGACGAGAAATCAATGCTCGAATCACGTAAGAACGGCGCAAATCCGATGGAGTATGTTAACAGGATCTGCAGCAAGGAAACTCTTGTCCAGCTGCAGGAAGAAGTCAACAGAGTCTTCGTCAATGATCAGCTTCTTGAATATATCGTTGCTCTTTCCGGAATGACGAGAAATCACAAAGATCTGGAAAGGGGCGCGAGCCCTCGTGCAACCATCGCACTTACTTCAATGGCGAGAGCGTTTGCTTATCTTCAGCAGAGAAATTATGTAACTCCGTCTGACGTTCAGACAGTCTTCGGACCTGTCATGTGCCACCGTCTGATCTTAACGCCTGAAGCGGAGGTTGACGGCAAGCGCACGGCCGACGTTGCCAAGGAGATCCTTAAGACAGCTCCTGTTCCGAAGGTCTGATCCGAAATGCTTAAGAATTGGTGTCTGTACATCGGTATACTCATCGCCACATTCGTATTTTTCCTGTTCTATAAAATGTGGGCGGCGTGGTTCTGTTTGATGATCTTACTGATCTTCCCTTTTATCGCGCTCGCATTATGCATTTTTTCAGCGGCCATGTTCAAATACGAGGTCATCTTTCCGAGCCTTGTAAAGCACGGCGAGGATGTCTCAATCAACGTCAGGATCAAGGGTGCGTCTTCTCATTTTTCTTATTGCAAGTTCAATGCAAAAGTCACCGACATAATGGAAGGAAAAACTTCCAACATCAGTTTCTCGAAAAAAGACAATTCCGTCTCCGAGATCCCGGTCGATACGAGCCACTGCGGATCTTATACTTATGTCATCTCGAAAATATCCGTATATGACATCTTCGGTCTGTTCCACATCAACCGCAAACTTCCGAAAAAGTGCGAGATCGTGGTAAGGCCTGTTCCGACCATGCCGGAAGTCATGCCGAACCTCAATGGTTTTCGAGCAAGAAGATTAAAGAAATCAACGTCACCGCATTCGGAGATCTATGACATAAGAGAATACATGAAGGGCGACCCGATAAAGTCCATCCACTGGAAGGCATCCGCGAAGAAGGACAAGATGCTCGTCAAGGAAGCGCAGGAGGAGTGCTTCGGACACTCGCGTGTCTTCATGCAGCTTCAGGAAGACAGAGATCTTCTCGACAGGAAACTGGGCGAGATGCTGTTCACTTCGACTTACTTTCTGAACCACGATATTTCACATAAGATCAGGATACTTCCTCCTCGAAAAAGAGAGGTTGCATTCGACATACAATCGCAAAGAGATCTCGAGAGAGCGATCTTCAAGATACTTCATA